>NZ_JAVUPQ010000047.1:0-33321 GCF_032029835.1 Escherichia sp. AM3
GATAGAAACAGAAGCCACTGGAGCACCTCAAAAACACCATCATACACTAAATCAGTAAGTTGGCAGCATCACCAACACGGGCAGTTGATAATCAATGGCCTGGCCCTCACATTCATATCCTTACGAATGATTTTTTTTCTGGTCTTCAGAGCAGCACAGGACAGCAATGAAGCGACTTAAAAATGAACTCAATGCGCTGGTGAATCGGGGTGTCGACAGACATCTGCGCCTCGCTGTAACCGGACTTAGCCGCAGCGGCAAAACAGCGTTTATCACCGCGATGGTTAATCAGTTGCTTAATATTCACGCCGGAGCACGTTTGCCGCTGTTAAGTGCGGTGCGTGAAGAGCGCCTGCTGGGCGTGAAACGCATTCCCCAGCGTGACTTTGGCATTCCGCGCTTCACCTATGACGAAGGGCTGGCGCAGTTATATGGCGATCCACCCGCCTGGCCAACGCCAACGCGCGGCGTCAGTGAAATCCGCCTGGCGCTACGTTTTAAATCGAATGATTCGCTGCTACGCCACTTTAAGGATACCTCCACGCTGTATCTGGAAATTGTGGATTATCCCGGCGAATGGTTGCTCGACCTGCCGATGCTGGCGCAGGACTATTTAAGCTGGTCGCGCCAGATGACGGGCTTACTCAATGGTCAGCGCGGAGAATGGTCGGCGAAATGGCGAATGATGAGCGAAGGGCTGGACCCGCTAGCGCCTGCCGACGAAAACCGGCTGGCGGACATTGCCGCCGCGTGGACCGATTATCTCCACCACTGTAAAGAGCAGGGGCTGCACTTTATTCAGCCTGGGCGCTTTGTCTTGCCGGGAGATATGGCAGGTGCGCCCGCGCTGCAATTCTTCCCGTGGCCGGATGTCGATACCTGGGGCGAGTCCAAACTGGCGCAGGCCGATAAGCATACCAATGCCGGAATGCTGCGCGAGCGCTTTAATTATTACTGCGAGAAGGTGGTGAAGGGGTTCTATAAGAATCATTTTCTGCGCTTTGACCGCCAGATTGTGCTGGTGGATTGCCTGCAACCTCTCAACAGTGGGCCACAGGCATTTAATGATATGCGTCTGGCACTGACGCAGCTGATGCAAAGTTTTCACTACGGGCAGCGTACCCTGTTCCGGCGTTTGTTTTCGCCGGTTATCGATAAGCTATTGTTTGCTGCCACTAAAGCGGACCATGTGACCATCGATCAGCACGCTAATATGGTTTCATTACTGCAACAACTGATTCAGGATGCCTGGCAAAATGCGGCGTTCGAAGGGATCAGCATGGACTGCCTGGGGCTGGCGTCAGTTCAGGCGACCACCAGCGGCATTATTGATGTTAACGGTGAGAAAATCCCGGCGCTGCGTGGTAATCGACTTAGCGATGGCGCACCGCTCACTGTTTATCCTGGCGAAGTTCCCGCACGTTTGCCTGGTCAGGCGTTCTGGGATAAGCAAGGCTTCCAGTTTGAGGCATTTCGTCCGCAGGTGATGGATGTCGACAAACCACTACCGCATATTCGTCTTGATGCTGCGCTGGAATTTTTAATAGGAGATAAATTGCGATGACCGAACCGTTAAAACCACGTATTGATTTCGACGGTCCTCTGGAGGTCGATCAGAATCCTAAATTCAGGGCGCAGCAGACCTTTGACGAAAATCAGGCGCAAAATTTTGCCCCGGCCACGCTCGACGAAGCGCAGGAAGAAGAGGGGCAAGTCGAAGCGGTAATGGACGCAGCGTTACGTCCGAAACGCAGCCTGTGGCGCAAAATGGTGATGGGCGGGCTGGCTCTGTTTGGCGCAAGCGTTGTCGGGCAGGGTGTACAGTGGACAATGAATGCCTGGCAAACCCAGGACTGGGTGGCGCTGGGTGGATGTGCCGCTGGGGCATTGATTATCGGCGCTGGCGTAGGTTCTGTGGTAACAGAGTGGCGGCGCTTATGGCGCTTGCGACAGCGCGCCCATGAACGCGACGAAGCGCGTGATTTATTGCATAGCCACGGCACGGGCAAAGGCCGCGCATTTTGCGAAAAACTGGCGCAGCAGGCGGGTATTGATCAGTCGCATCCGGCGCTGCAACGCTGGTATGCCTCAATCCATGAAACGCAAAACGACCGTGAAGTGGTCAGCCTGTATGCGCATTTGGTCCAGCCAGTTTTAGATGCCCAGGCGCGGCGCGAAATCAGCCGTTCGGCGGCGGAATCAACGTTGATGATTGCGGTCAGCCCGCTGGCGTTGGTCGATATGGCGTTTATCGCCTGGCGCAATCTGCGTTTAATTAATCGCATCGCCACGCTGTATGGCATTGAACTGGGGTATTACAGCCGTTTGCGTCTGTTTAAGCTGGTATTGCTGAATATCGCTTTTGCCGGAGCCAGCGAACTGGTGCGCGAAGTGGGGATGGACTGGATGTCGCAAGATCTCGCTGCTCGTTTGTCTACCCGCGCAGCTCAGGGGATTGGTGCAGGACTTCTGACGGCACGACTCGGGATTAAAGCTATGGAGCTTTGCCGCCCGCTGCCGTGGATTGACGATGACAAACCTCGCCTCGGGGATTTCCGTCGTCAGCTTATCGGTCAGGTGAAAGAAACGCTGCAAAAAGGCAAAACGCCCAGCGAAAAATAATGCAATATCGGGTGCTGACCGGATATCTTTACGCCGAAGTGCCCGTTTTTCCGTCTTTGTGTCAATGATTGTTGACAGAAACCTTCCTGCTATCCAAATAGTGTCATATCATCATATTAATTGTTCTTTTTTCAGGTGAAGGTTCCCATGCGTCTGGAAGTCTTTTGTGAAGACCGACTCGGTCTGACCCGCGAATTACTCGATCTACTCGTGCTAAGAGGCATTGATTTACGCGGTATTGAGATTGATCCCATTGGGCGAATCTACCTCAATTTTGCTGAACTGGAGTTTGAGAGTTTCAGCAGTCTGATGGCCGAAATACGCCGTATTGCGGGTGTTACCGATGTGCGTACTGTCCCGTGGATGCCTTCCGAACGTGAGCATCTGGCGTTGAGCGCGTTACTGGAGGCGTTGCCTGAACCTGTGCTCTCTGTCGATATGAAAAGCAAAGTGGATATGGCGAACCCGGCGAGCTGTCAGCTTTTTGGGCAAAAATTGGATCGCCTGCGCAACCATACCGCCGCACAATTGATTAACGGCTTTAATTTTTTACGTTGGCTGGAAAGCGAACCGCAAGATTCGCATAACGAGCATGTCGTTATTAATGGGCAGAATTTCCTGATGGAGATTACGCCTGTTTATCTTCAGGATGAAAATGATCAACACGTCCTGACCGGTGCGGTGGTGATGTTGCGATCAACGATTCGTATGGGCCGCCAGTTGCAAAATGTCGCCGCCCAGGACGTCAGCGCCTTCAGTCAAATTGTCGCCGTCAGCCCGAAAATGAAGCATGTTGTCGAACAGGCGCAGAAACTGGCGATGCTAAGCGCGCCGCTGCTGATTACGGGTGACACAGGTACAGGTAAAGATCTCTTTGCCTACGCCTGCCATCAGGCAAGCCCCAGAGCGGGCAAACCTTACCTGGCGCTGAACTGTGCGTCTATACCGGAAGATGCGGTCGAGAGTGAACTGTTTGGTCATGCTCCGGAAGGGAAGAAAGGATTCTTTGAGCAGGCGAACGGTGGTTCGGTGCTGTTGGATGAAATAGGGGAAATGTCACCACGGATGCAGGCGAAATTACTGCGTTTCCTTAATGATGGCACTTTCCGTCGGGTTGGCGAAGACCATGAGGTGCATGTCGATGTGCGGGTGATTTGCGCTACGCAGAAGAATCTGGTCGAACTGGTGCAAAAAGGCATGTTCCGTGAAGATCTCTATTATCGTCTGAACGTGTTGACGCTCAATCTGCCGCCGCTACGTGACTGTCCGCAGGACATCATGCCGTTAACTGAGCTGTTCGTCGCCCGCTTTGCCGACGAGCAGGGCGTGCCGCGTCCGAAACTGGCCGCTGACCTGAATACTGTACTTACGCGTTATGCGTGGCCGGGAAATGTGCGGCAGTTAAAGAACGCTATCTATCGCGCACTGACACAACTGGACGGTTATGAGCTGCGTCCACAGGATATTTTGTTGCCGGATTATGACGCCGCAACGGTAGCCGTGGGCGAAGATGCGATGGAAGGTTCGCTGGACGAAATCACCAGCCGTTTTGAACGCTCGGTATTAACCCAGCTTTATCGCAATTATCCCAGCACGCGCAAACTGGCAAAACGTCTCGGCGTTTCACATACCGCGATTGCCAATAAGTTGCGGGAATATGGTCTGAGTCAGAAGAAGAACGAAGAGTAAGCGCGAATATGCCTGATGGTGCAACACCATCAGGCATATTAAATTATGCTTTCAGTACAGCCAGAGCTGCTTCGTAATCCGGCTCGGTGGTGATTTCATCCACCAGCTGGCTGAAAATCACATTGTCATTTTCGTCAATAACCACAACGGCACGCGCTGCCAGACCTTTCAGTGGGCCATCAGCAATTGCCACACCGTAGGCTTGCAGAAATTCAGCGTTACGGAAAGTGGAGAGGGTGATAACGTTGTTCAGACCTTCTGCGCCGCAGAAACGAGACTGGGCGAACGGCAGATCGGCAGAGATACACAGCACAACGGTGTTGTCGATCTCGGTTGCCAGTTGGTTAAACTTACGTACTGATGCGGCGCAAACACCGGTATCAATACTCGGGAAAATGTTCAGCACTTTGCGTTTACCCGCAAACTGACCGAGGGTGACGTCAGACAGATCTTTTGCCACGAGAGTAAAAGTCTGCGCTTTGCTACCCGCCTGCGGGATGGAATTGGCGACTGTAACCGGGTTGCCCTGGAAATGAACGGTTTGTGACATGATTATCTTTCCTGTTTACATATAGTTAACGTCACACCTAGTTTATGCTAACTGTCAATAACACAGCAAACGCTATTTGCGCTTCATCCGCAGACCACCGCGACAACAAGGAGTAAAGATGAGAACCGTTAAGGTATTCGAGGAAGCCTGGCCCTTACATACCCCGTTTGTGATTGCCCGGGGAAGTCGCAGTGAAGCGCGCGTGGTGGTGGTTGAACTGGAAGAAGAGGGTATTAAAGGCACCGGCGAATGCACGCCGTATCCGCGTTATGGGGAAAGTGATGCCTCGGTAATGGCGCAAATTATGAGCGTCGTGCCGCAACTAGAGAAAGGGCTGACACGGGAGGAGTTGCAAAAAATTCTCCCTGCCGGCGCAGCACGTAATGCGCTGGATTGTGCATTGTGGGATCTGGCCGCGCGAAGACAGCAGCAATCGCTGGCTGATTTGATCGGCATAACGCTTCCCGAGACAGTTATCACTGCACAGACGGTTGTCATCGGTACGCCTGATCAGATGGCCAATAGTGCATCAACACTCTGGCAGGCAGGCGCGAAATTACTGAAAGTGAAGCTGGATAACCATCTTATCAGTGAGCGGATGGTGGCAATTCGCACAGCTGTGCCCGATGCGACGCTGATCGTTGATGCAAATGAATCCTGGCGTGCAGAAGGGTTGGCGGCGCGTTGCCAGCTATTGGCGGATTTAGGCGTTGCGATGCTTGAACAACCGCTTCCTGCGCAGGACGATGCGGCGCTGGAGAATTTTATTCATCCGTTGCCGATTTGTGCTGATGAAAGTTGTCATACTCGTAGCAATTTGAAGGCGCTGAAAGGGCGCTATGAGATGGTTAATATTAAGCTCGATAAAACCGGGGGTCTGACGGAAGCGCTGGCGCTGGCGACTGAAGCGCGTGCACAAGGTTTCAGTCTGATGCTGGGCTGCATGTTGTGTACCTCTCGTGCCATTAGCGCCGCTTTACCGCTGGTGCCGCAGGTCAGTTTCGCCGATCTTGACGGACCGACCTGGCTGGCGGTAGATGTGGAACCGGCGCTTCAGTTCACGACGGGCGAATTGCATCTTTAGGATGCCAGCGCAGCAAGTTTGCCATCGCAAAGAGATATTTTTCGCTGGCTTCGTCGGAGGAGATGGGCGGAAACTCTGCGGTGATGCAATGCAAGTTCAGATCTGCACACCAACTGCCGAAAGAGCCAGGCGTTTCATAACCGACGCTGGTTACCAGAGGCAATTCAAACGCCTGAGCCAGCCATTCGCCTAATTCGCTGTGTCTGGGATCTTCAATACAGGCCAGTGGATCGTGGAATGAGACCACCCAGGCAGGTTGAATGCGGTGTATAAGCTGGCACAGCGCCTGGGTTTCAGGTTCGGAGCCAGGTTTGTCACCTGTCAGTAATACGACATCGCGTTCTTCAGCGGCGCTGTTCCAGCGATAAACGGTTTCACCTTCCTTCCAGTTCGCCGCCGGAAAGTTTCTGTTTAAATCCACACCATTAGCATTGGCCCGTAACCCCAACTGGCAGCCGTCAGGATTCACACACAGCACCACATGATGACGGCGCAAAGAAGGTGTCAACGTCCGCAGAGCACAGGAGAGCGTGACGACCGAAGAGTTTTCATCACCGTGAGTGCCAGCCAGAATCAAACCACTTTCGCGGCTGGCTGCAGGGGCAGGAAACCAGATTAACGGCGCGCCCAATAATGAACGTCCGTAATGTTCTGTTCCGGGCGGAAATGCGCCGCGTTCGGCGCGTGGGCGGGTTACGGTCATGATCGTCTCTGGTTCAGGAAGTATTACAGGCAGTGTTGTGCAAATTTTGCGGATTATCAAATCCTTTTCTTCAACGCTATGTCATCGATCTTGTATCACTTTTTTGCCGGAAGTTGTTTGCATTTTATTAGTTGGATAGGGTTTGTGGATTTTTGCTGGCTGACGGGCAAATAAAGTTTGTTTAATGGTTTGCTTATCTGCCAGTTGATTAATCACATGGCGGGCTATCTGACCGCCAGCACCAAGAATCAGTACATTTTTCATGAAAATTATCCCAGATTATTGGCAGCAATATGCCAGGCCATATCACTATTGCGGATTTGAATATGTTTCATTACAGAGTTTCCTCAAAGAACGGAGCTAATACTGAAATTGCTTCAGCCACATAGGCTTTGCCGTCATAAAGATTCATATGGTTTGCGCCTTCAACAATGTGATAGCGTTTATCCTGGCTTGATGCTCGATCGTACAGGTCGTCACTCATCCATTTGCTCCCTGCCTGGCTGCCCGCCACAATCTGCGTCGGCTGAGTCAGGTACACTTCCGCCATATGGTAAGCATCATAGGTAATAATCTGGTTAAGGCTGCGCAAAGTAGCGTAACCCGGTGCTGTTGGATACTGCGCGCGAGGGGTGTGGTAATACTCCCAGGCCTGACGCAGTTCTTCGTTCGGCGCATCGGACTCCTTCATTGGTGCCAGTGGCATAATGGCGTATTCTCCGCTGCTAATATCGCTGGTTCTGGCGTTTGAACCCGCTTCAACGTATGGCAGGGCATCAATAGATTTCACATTGTTTTCCCAACCATTACGGAATATCGAACCAATATTGACCGCACTAACGGTACCGATGGCCTTGATGCGGCGATCCTGAATTGCAGCATTGGCTGTATATCCTGCACCGGCACAAATTCCCATCGCACCAATTCGGGTATTGTCGACATAAGAAAGCGTTGTCAGGTAATCAATCACGGCACTGATGTCTTCAGTACGAATGTATGGGTTTTCTAACTGACGCGGCTCGCCGCCACTTTCACCTTGATAAGATGCGTCATAAGCAATAGTGACAAATCCCTTTTCCGCCAGTTTTTTGGCATAGGTTCCGGCCGTTTGTTCTTTAACGCCCCCACCTGGGTGAGATAACACAATTGCCTGATACTGACGGGTTTCATCAAATTTTGGAGGGAAATAGATCACTGCAGACAAAGAGATGGTTGGATTATTGCTGTTAGTGAAGCTGACTTTATTATTCATCATTCCGTTCCTCATGGAGTTGTCGGTTCGTTTTAACGGTTGGTGATATCACTATAGATATTGATCATTAAGTTGATTAGACCCAAAATCATGATTAGACCTATCATTTAAATGATTAATAGATTGCATGGAGATACTGAATGAAGCGTGAAGAAATCGCTGATCTGATGGCGTTTGTCGTCGTTGCAGAGGAGCGTAGCTTCACTCGTGCAGCAGCCCGCCTGAGCATGGCGCAGTCAGCTTTAAGCCAGATAGTGCGTCGTATAGAAGAACGATTGGGATTGCGGCTTCTGACGCGAACCACGCGCAGCGTTGTTCCAACTGAAGCGGGCGAGCATCTTTTGTCTGTTCTTGGCCCTATGTTGCATGACATAGATTCAGCCATGGCATCCCTGAGCGATCTGCAGAACCGCCCATCCGGGACAATACGTATTACTACTGTAGAACATGCAGCAAAAACGATATTGTTACCAGCAATGCGCACATTCCTGAAATCGCATCCTGAAATTGATATTCAGCTCACCATTGATTATGGTTTGACCGATGTCGTTTCTGAACGTTTTGATGCAGGCGTCCGTCTGGGTGGGGAGATGGATAAAGATATGATCGCCATTCGAATCGGGCCAGATATACCAATGGCTATTGTTGGCTCACCGGATTATTTTTCTCGCCGAAGTGTTCCAACGTCAGTGTCACAATTAATAGATCATCAGGCAATTAATTTGTATCTTCCCACATCGGGTACAGCAAATCGCTGGAGATTAATACGCGGTGGACGTGAAGTTCGTGTTCGCATGGAAGGTCAGCTTTTACTGAATACGATAGACCTGATCATTGATGCTGCAATTGATGGGCATGGATTGGCGTATCTACCTTATGATCAGGTTGAGCGGGCTATTAAAGAAAAAAAACTGATACGTGTTTTGGATAAATTCACACCAGATTTACCCGGTTATCACCTGTACTATCCACACCGTCGACATGCTGGCTCGGCATTCTCATTATTTATAGATAGGCTGAAGTATAAAGGTGCTGTTTAGCACTACTTGCTGATACATTAATTTAATTCTTCTCTTAACGTATTCTCAGTTCCTTTCAACGTTTTGGTCATTTTTTATTCTTCGTACAATGGCGACAGATGCTGATTATGATACCGAAAACGGGTTTGAACGTGCGAAGCCCGAACGTAGTGTTCGGAGTTCTATGTGCTTTACCGCATTTTGGAGACTATTATTTACACTAAATCTGATTTGATATATTGATACTTAAAACATTTGATGCTTCCTTTGTCACTTTTTTGATGGAAGTTGTTTGCATTTCTTTAAGGCGAAACAAATAATTACGCATCAATTTTAATGTCGGTTAGAGGGAAACTTATGAAGCACTCTGTTTCAGTCACGTGTTGTGCGCTGTTGGTCAGCAGCATTTCTCTTTCGTATGCTGCAGAAGTTCCGAGCGGCACAGTACTGGCAGAGAAGCAGGAGCTGGTGCGCCACATTAAAGATGAGCCTGCGTCGCTGGATCCCGCTAAAGCCGTGGGCCTGCCAGAGATTCAGGTCATTCGCGATCTGTTTGAAGGTCTGGTGAATCAGAACGAAAAAGGGGAGATTGTCCCCGGCGTTGCGACTCAGTGGAAAAGTAATGACAACCGTATCTGGACTTTTACCCTGCGCGATAACGCAAAATGGGCGGATGGCACACCGGTAACGGCGCAAGATTTTGTCTACAGCTGGCAACGTCTGGTGGACCCAAAAACATTGTCGCCATTTGCATGGTTTGCCGCGCTGGCGGGAATCAACAACGCACAGGCGATTATTGATGGTAAAGCTACGCCTGACCAGCTTGGCGTCACCGCAGTTGATGCCCATACTTTGAAAATTCAGCTTGATAAACCGTTGCCGTGGTTTGTGAATTTAACCGCTAACTTTGCCTTCTTCCCGGTGCAAAAAGCCAACGTAGAAAGCGGTAAAGAGTGGACGAAACCCGGAAATCTGATCGGCAATGGCGCTTATGTTCTTAAAGAGCGCGTAGTCAATGAAAAACTGGTCGTGGTACCGAATACCCATTATTGGGATAACGCCAAAACGGTACTGCAAAAAGTGACCTTCCTGCCAATTAATCAGGAATCCGCAGCCACTAAGCGTTACCTCGCGGGGGATATTGATATCACCGAATCCTTCCCGAAAAATATGTATCAGAAGCTGTTGAAGGATATTCCGGGGCAGGTTTATACGCCGCCGCAGCTCGGGACCTATTATTATGCGTTTAACACGCAAAAAGGGCCGACGGCAGATCAGCGCGTTCGTCTGGCATTAAGTATGACGATAGATCGCCGCCTGATGACCGAAAAAGTATTAGGGACGGGCGAAAAGCCAGCGTGGCATTTTACACCAGATGTTACCGCGGGATTTACGCCGGAACCTTCGCCGTTTGAACAAATGAGTCAGGAAGAACTGAATGCGCAGGCAAAAACTTTGTTGAGCGCAGCTGGTTATGGTCCGCAAAAACCGCTGAAGCTGACGCTTTTGTATAACACTTCAGAAAACCATCAAAAAATTGCGATTGCTGTAGCATCGATGTGGAAAAAGAACCTTGGCGTAGATGTTAAATTGCAAAATCAGGAATGGAAAACCTATATCGATAGCCGTAACACCGGCAATTTTGATGTTATCCGCGCCTCGTGGGTGGGGGATTATAATGAACCCTCCACTTTCCTGACATTATTAACGTCAACGCATTCAGGAAATATTTCACGCTTTAACAATCCGGCATATGACAAAGTTCTGGCCCAGGCATCGACGGAAAATACCGTTAAAGCGCGTAATGCCGATTACAACGCGGCAGAAAAAATCCTCATGGAGCAAGCACCGATTGCACCAATTTATCAATATACCAATGGACGATTAATCAAGCCGTGGCTGAAAGGTTATCCCATTAATAATCCTGAAGATGTGGCGTACAGTCGGACTATGTATATTGTGAAGCATTGATGTGATGGGAACTGGCGTTACCCTTGTGCATAACGCCAGTGATGTCTGATTTAGCGACCCTGTTCCGGCGGTGTAATGTTATCCATATACAGCGTCTGGCTGGGGAAGGCAAAGTCCGCGCCGTGTGACTGTACAATATCGATAATCTTCAAATAAACGTCTTGCTGTGCAGCAAGCCATTCAGCCCATACCGTGGTTTTGGTAAAGCAATAAACCATAATATTCAATGAAGAGTCAGCAAACTGGTTGAAATAAACCAGTAAGGTTTGTCGCTGGTCGATGGCCGGGTGATTTTTCAGCATCTCACGTACAGCTTCGACAATAACGCCCACTTTTGCCGCATCCTCATAACGTAAACCAATGGTCGTGGTAATGCGGCGGTTGGTCATTCGTCCTGGGTTTTCTACGCTGATCGACGAAAACAGCGAGTTCGGTACGTACAATGGACGATTATCAAAGGTCGTAATTTTGGTAATTCGCCAGCCAATTTCCGCTACTGTACCTTCGATATTTCTGTCCGGTGAACGGATCCAGTCGCCAATACTGAAAGGACGGTCGAAATAGAGCATAATCCCGGAAAAGAAGTTACTCAGAATATCTTTACCGGCCATACCGACAGCCAGACCACCAATACCACCAAAGGTCAGCAAGCCAGAAAGGCTCATGCCGAAATGTTCGCCATAAAGCAGAACAAGCACCACAATAATGGTGATTTTGATGATACGCGACATAATCCGCGCACTGGTGATATCGCGACCTTTTTTAATCTGCTGTTTTTCAAACTGATTAATCAGCAGAAATAGCTTAATCGTCAGAATAAACGCAATCAGGGACGTACAGATAAAATCGATAACGCCTGGGGTGATAAATTTGAGTTTATAGTTTTCTATAACATAATTAATAATGCTACCAACAGCACTGATAATTATGGTGTAGATTAAAAATTGCACCGCATGGAATAAAAATCCTTTTCTTTTACGATTTCCACGGCGAAACCAAAAGCTCATCAGAATCAATGCTGCGCAGCTACCGAAAATAATGACCAGATTAAGCGCATTATTTGTAAACAGTTCAGCGATCATTGTTTTATCAGGCTCCTCCAGATAATTGTCGTCATGCCGGAAACCCCTGGCGGGGCTATTTTACCGCGACAATTCATTCAGATCATCAATAGTCAGGGAAGGAAGTAGCAACATTAGCTAACTAATCAATGCGTTGATTGTAAATCCAGCTAAGAGGTGAGGTTTTCAGAGCAGACAACGGTGAAATGTCATGGTATTGTTACGTTTAGGTAACAAGAAATTTGTCTGCACAAGGATTACATCATGATTATGGCGAAACTGAAGTCAGCGAAAGGGAAGAAATTTCTCTTTGGTTTGTTGGCGGTTTTCATTATTGCGGCGTCGGTTGTGACTCGCGCGACCATCGGCGGCGTTATAGAACAGTACAATATTCCGCTGTCTGAGTGGACGACATCAATGTATGTGATTCAGTCATCGATGATTTTTGTTTATAGCCTGGTCTTTACTGTGTTGCTGGCAATCCCGTTGGGAATTTATTTCCTTGGCGGCGAAGAGCAGTAAGTAAAAAATAGGCCCGATAACTCGGGCCTTGTCAGTTATTGAAGAGTCGTTAATCGTCTTCTTCGTCATCCAGTTCAACGGGTGTCTGATACTGGTCAGGTTTAATGACCAGCAGGTCGCAGCGAAGATGATCAATCACCTGTTCCGCCGTGTTGCCGAGGAATGCTGCTGAAATACCGGTGCGTCCGACCGTGCCCAGAACCACAATTCCCGCCTGTAAATGCTCCGCCAAATCAGGAATCACCTCTTCAGGCAGACCTTTTTCTACGTGCGTCATGTTTTCATTAATGCCGAATTTCTGCCGCAGAGCTTTCATTGCCAGCAAATGTTGCCCACGAATGGCATCGTTATAAACGCTCGGGTCAAATTCCGGCAGTTCAATCGCGATATTAATTGGCGTTACCGGATAAGCGCCAACCAGATGAACTTCGGTATGGTTGACTTGTTCTGCCAGTTCGATCGTCTCTTTGACCAGTTTTTCATTGAGCGCATTATGATACGGCTCTTCACTGGCGAGATTCACCGCCACCAGCGCCTTGCCTCCTTCCGGCCACGGCTGGTCTTTCACCATCCACACCGGGCTTGGGCATTTGCGTAACAGATGCCAGTCCGTTGGCGTAAAAATCACCGCTTCCAGACGGTCATGTTGGTGCGCCATTTTTAGCACCAAATCGTGTCCGCCGCTGATCACTTCCTGAATAATGGCTTCGAAAGGACGGTTATGCCAGACCACTTTAATTTCAATGGGAACGCCAGCATTGAGATAATATTTTGCCTGCTCGTGGATCCAGGCTGTACGCTGGCTGATGACGCCCTGACGCATAGCGGTACGTTCGTCCGGGGAGAGCAGGGTGGTCATTTCGTATGAGAAGTCATAGATCGGCAAAAAGGCTTTAATTTTGCCACCAATCCGTTGATGTAAATAAACAGCTCGCCGCAATGCTGGTTGGTCGTCCTGGTTAGGATCGATAACAACGAGCATGTTCTGATACATAGCCATACAGGGTCTCCTTACAACAACTGTCAACGCAGTTTGTAATTAAAAGATTAACCCATATCTGGTGAATGAAACAGTGATGAACCTTCTGCCAGATCAATAAATCAGAAAAATTTAATGATATGACAGAAGGATAGTGAGTTATGCGGAAAAATCAGGCAACGTTACGCGTATGACCAGCAAGCTGGGCCAGCGCATCGTTATTTTCGATGGTGATGTATTTACCTTTGACTGCCAGCATACCGCTTTTCTGGAAGCGACCCAGCAGACGGCTGATGGTTTCTACCGTCAGGCCCAGATAGTTACCGATATCGCCACGAGTCATCGTCAGGCGGAATTCACGAGGGGAGAAGCCGCGTTGGGCAAAACGACGGGACAGGTTGTAGATGAATGCAGCCAGACGTTCCTCGGCATTTTTCTTCGACAACAGCAGGATCATGTCCTGATCGCCTTTGATTTCACCGCTCATCAGACGCATCATCTGCTGACGCAGATTCGGCATTTTACCGGACAAATCGTCCAGCGTTTCGAACGGGATTTCACATACCATCGAGGTTTCCAGCGCCTGAGCGAAGCTCGGGTGATGGCCGCTGCCGATAGCATCAAATCCCACCAGGTCACCTGCTAAATGAAAACCAGTGATTTGCTCGTCGCCTTGCTCAGTGATGGTATAACTTTTAATCGTACCGGAGCGGATGGCATAAAGCGATTTAAGTTCATCACCAGCCTTAAACAGCGTCTGGCCTTTCTGAATAGGCTTCTTCCGCTCAATGATATTATCAAGCTGATCAAGCTCATGTTCGTTGAGTGTGAACGGGATGCAAAGCTGGCTGATGCTGCAATCCTGGCAATGGATAGCACAACCGCCAGACTGAATGCGCCGTATAATTCGCTTTTCCGGGATCATAGGTCTGCTCAAGCCGTAATTGATATTTGTCAATTTTAACATCTTTTTAGGGAGCAAGTAAGTCTAAGCAAACCTTAACAGCAGAGAATTCCGATATTAGATGTAAATATATGTCTATCTATTTGAAAACCATTAAGTTGTTAAGGGTAACTTTACATAAAAGTGTGAACAAGCTGGCACAAATTGTTTAATGTTTACAGCAAAAGATAACCTTCATGGCGCAATAACCACTCTTTTCGCTGAACTCCGCCTGCATATCCGGTCATGGTGCCGTTTCGGCCAATAACCCGATGGCAAGGTACGACGATGCTGATGGGATTCGATCCGTTTGCCGCACCAACGGCACGCGCCGCGCCAGGGCGGCCCAATTGTTCAGCCAGTTGGCCGTAATGCATTACCTGCCCGCAGGGGATAGTGCGTAGTGTTTTCCAGACTTCGCGCTGAAATGGCGTCCCCCCTGTGGCAGTGGGAAGCGTATCAATAATGCTAAGATTACCGGCAAAATAATCACGAAGCTTGTCGCTTAAACCGCCTGGGTTGGTGGCAGAAATGCGCTCATAGCCTTCTTTGCGATAATGGATGTCCAGCAGCTGCACCATGCGTTCGCTGTACTCTTCCCATTCAACCGCCCGCAGACGAAATTGTTCATCGCAAATCACCCACAGTGGACCCAGTGGCGTGGCAATTTTTTCTTCAAGTAATCTCAGCATCCGTTCTCTCTTAAGACAAACGTGGGGAAATCCCCGGACCTATCGGCAGACCAACAAGATACCACGCCAGCAACATCAGCAGCCATACCACCAAAAAGATAAGCGGATAGGGCAAGACTAACGAATAGTAAGTACCCAGTTTCGCGTCTGGTTTGTAGCGTTGCAGGAATCCAAGAAACAGTGGAACAAAAGGAGATACCGGCGCTAAAGGCAATACGGATGAGTCGGCAATACGAAAGAGGATTTGCGCAAATGCCGGGTGAAAGCCAAGTAGCATAAACATTGGTACGAAAATGGGGGCAAGAATCGACCAGATTGCGGAACCGCTGGCAATAAACATGCATAAGAAAGAGGAAAGCAACGCCAGACCGACAAACGCCGGGATGCCGCTAAGCCCTGAACTTTCCAGTATATCGGTCAGCCCCACGGCGATGAATTTCCCCATGTTGCTCCAGTTAAACATGGCGACAAATTGGGCGAGGGGAAAAACCATCACGATAAATCCCGCCATCTCTTTCATCGGTTCAATCATTAAATGCGGTAAATCCGCCTGACGTCGAATTGTGCGGGTAGCGATGCCATAAGCCAGCGAGACAATAAAGAAAAAAAGAATGATCAGTGGCACGATACCTTTAATAAAGGGTGATGGCATCACGGTGTGATTAATCGGATCGCGCAATATCCCGTTTTGCGGGATCACCATCAGCGCAATCGCAGCAATAAAAAGTAGCGATACGACACCTGCTATGCGTAAACCAAAACGCTGACTTTCGGTCAATGTCTGCAGTTTCTCATCGCTGTTTCCCTGCCATTGACCTAACCGTGGCTCGATGATTTTGTCGGTTATCAGGCCGCCAACAATCGTCAGTACGACTACGGAGCTGGCCATAAAATACCAGTTATCAATTACACTGACGTGCATTTGCGGATTGAACGCAGCTGCCGCTTCCGTGCTGATCCCCGACAGCAACACGTCGGTTGTGACAATCAGTAAATTAGCCGTAAAGCCGCAACCTACGCCTGCAATGGCAGCCAGTAAACCTGCAACTGGATGCCTGCCCACCGCCAGAAAAATCAGCGCACCCATCGGTGGCATGATCACTAACGCCGCATCGGAAGAAATGTGGCTGAAAAAAGCAATAAACAGCACCATATAACTGGCGTAGCGGGCATTAACATGCGATGCCATTTTAACCATTAGTGCTGGCAGTAAGCCGACGCGCTCCGCCAGACCGGCACCTAAAACCAGCGCCAGGATCGCACCAAGTGGAGCAAAACCGCTAAAGTTTTTAATAACATTGGGTAAAAACCAGTGTAATCCTTCCACACTGAGCAGGTTTTTCACCACCACCGGCGTACCATCGGTCGGGTTTTTCGCACTGACGCCAAAGGCCGACAAAATTGCCGTCGTCACCATGAGTACGATAATCAAATAGATAAAGAGCAGAAAAGGATGGGGAACCTTGTTACCAATTCTTTCGACCCAGCCATAGAGCTTCCCGGATTGGGAGGACGACGGTATGGATGACATACTCATGGGCATTCCTCGGTTGTTGTGTTTGCGTTGTTGTTGTTATTTTAAAGGTGACGGTGTCACGTTTTTCGGGATAGGGCAGTGATACGGTTGCGTGTCCGTTACTTGCTGATGCTCTTGTTGGCATTCTTGCAATAGCCCTGAATCAAGGAAGAGATTGACTGTGGTTGCTGCCATAGTTTTCGCCGCCAGCAGCATTCCTTTATGAGCAATAGATGTTCGCCCCTGGCTAACCAGTTGCCACGTATGTAGCGGTGTACCGACGGCAAAACAGGGGCTGAAACACTGGGCAACAGGCAGTTTCCAACTGACGTCGCCGACATCAGTCGATGCCGCAAGCACGTTATCGGTGGCGGCATATGGAGCGACTTCATTCGCCAGTACCGTTTCACGATGACGTAGTGCAAAAACCTTGCCGTTTTCGCCACCGGTTGCGGCGATATTATTCAGACTGTTTTGCCGATCGTTGGAGGTGAGCGTAGCCTGAATTTGTTTCGCAAAAGCCAGTTCTTCGGAGTTCCATTCCGGGGTACCAAAATGGGATAGGTCCTGGTACATGGCATTTTCTAAGGTGCGATTCGGGAGATAACTGGAACAGGCTTTGTCGAAGCGGCATTCAACCGTGGTTTCGGTCATCAATGCCGCACCTTCGGCGATTTTGGCGACCCGATCATAAATATGCTGCACGTCGGTCATTTCGGGGGCGCGGATAAGATAAAGCACTTCTGCCTGCGCCTGGACCACGTTGGGCGAGATCCCGCCGCTATTTGTGATGGCATAGTGTACGCGCGCTTTTTCAATAATATGTTCGTTGAGGAAGTTGGTGCCAGTGGTCATCAACGTTACGGCATCAAGGGCGCTGCGTCCCAAATGAGGGGAATTCGCGGCATGTGCTGCGATCCCTTTAAAGCGCCATGATGCCTGAATGTTTGCCAGCGTGCGGGTATTGAACATACCGGCAAAGGCTTCCGGGTGCCAGGTGAGTGCCGCATCCACATCATCAAATACCCCCTCGCGAACCATGAACGTTTTACCCGAGCCGCCTTCTTCGCCAGGACAACCATAAAAGCGCACCGTGCCGCCTTGCCCATATTGTTCCAGCCATTTCTTGACGGCTATTGCAGCGGCAAAGGCGGCGGTTCCCAGCAAATTGTGTCCGCAACCGTGACCATTTTCACCGGGCGTCACGGATGTAGGTTGCGCGCAACCTGCTTGCTGACTTAAACCTGCCAGGGCGTCATATTCTCCCAGCAGGGCGATAACCGGTTTGCCTTGACCAAACGAAGCAATAAAGGCATTTGGGATATTGCCTACGTTGCGGGTAACGGTGAAGCCTGCAGATTCCAGCGCCGAAGCCAGATGCTCCGCTGACCAGAACTCTTCAAAACGTGTTTCTGGATGATCCCAGATTTGATCGGCAATATCGGTATAACGTTGGCGATCGGCTTCAATCGCATCGTCGATAAAACGATAGATTTCCTGCATCAGATACCTCGCGTCCAGGGAAAATTGAGCGCGGTGCGCGCCAGCGTTTCGACGGCAATAGCGAGAACCTGCTCGTCAAAATCGAATTTTTCGTTGTGATGACCTGCCGCCAGCTGTGTGCCAAACACCACGTAGGAGGCTTGCCCTTGATGTTGCTGCACGCGGGCCATCATTAATGTGGCATCTTCGGAACCCGCAGGCGCTTCAACACGTTCAATGGCCTGATTGACCCCCGCGACCTGAGCCGCCTGACTTTGCAACCATGCGACCCATTGCGGCGAAGGAGAACTGGCGGTAGCTGCACCCATCAGACGAGTTTCAACGCCGACACCATACATGGTTGCTGCGCCCTGAATCGCTTGTTGTGCACGGTCAAAAACATATTGATTAATGACGTCGCTGGCCCCGCGTGTTTCCACTTTCAGCAACGCCGAGGCAGGAACAACGTTACGACCGCTTCCTGCCTGCATAACGCCCACGTTTACTCTGGAAGCTCCTTCGCTGTGCGGGGCGATTGCATGCAGTGCAAGAGTGGCTTGTGCTGCCGCCAACAAGGCATTGTGACCGTCTTCTGGTTTTGCGCCTGCGTGAGCGGCGGTACCGGTGAAGTGCGCGTCAAATTTGGTGGTTGCCATAAAATTATCACTGCCGCACACCACGGTGCCCGCAGGTACGCCAGTGCCAATGTGCACGGCAGTAAAATAATCAACATCATCTACGACACCTGCATCGACCATCGCCCGCGCGCCACGCGTACCTTCCTCTGCAGGCTGAAAAATCAGTTTGATGACGCCATGTAGTCCGGACTCGAATTGTTTAAGGGTATGCGCCAGCCCAAGCCCAATGGCGGTATGTCCATCATGACCACAGGCATGCATCATTCCGGCGTTACATGACGCAAAACCGTCGCGGTAGGGGCGATGGCTGACATCCTGCTCTTCACTGAGATCCAGCGCGTCCATATCGACACGGAAAGCCATCACCGGACCGGGGCGACCGGTATCCAGGGTGGCGACGATACCCGTGAAACCACCTTCAAAAACCGCAATCCATTGTGCTAGCGCACCCTGTTGACGAGCGCGCTCGAATTCGCGTTGTAGAGTGAGTTCATCAGGTAGTCCCATCCGGCTACTTTCATTAACTACTTCGCGGCCCAGCGCCAGTGAATAGCCGAGCTGCTGCAATTCTTCCGCAACAAGGGTGGCAGTGCGGAATTCCACCCAGCCAGACTCTGCATAGTGATGAAAATCACGTCGCCAGTGCGATAATTTTGGGGCAAGCGAATTAACAAATTGATTCAAAGACTCCATAACCTTTCCCGTCATCAGTAAAAAGTGTGACCCGGTTCACGTAGCGATAGTTTTTACTTATCACTAACTGATTTTTCACAGTTTTAACCGTTCATAAATTACCCTGACACAATCATCTGCATTAAAGTAGATGCCAGTTTCTTTGGTCTGATAAATAACGGTTATCGGTGGCGTCATGGCTTTTCAGGTAAAAATTCATCAAATTCGGGCTTTTGTTGAAGTGGCTCGTCAGGGCAGCATTCGCGGAGCGAGCCGAATGTTGAATATGTCGCAACCGGCACTGAGTAAATCTATTCAGGAGCTGGAAGAAGGGTTAGCGGCGCAACTCTTTTTTCTCCGTAGTAAAGGCGTGACGTTAACTGATGCCGGTGAAAGTTTTTATCAGCACGCCAGTCTTATTCTTGAAGAGCTGCGCGCAGCCCAAGAGGATATTCGCCAACGACAAGGGCAACTGGCAGGGCAGATTAATATCGGCATGGGGGCCAGTATTTCCCGCAGTCTGATGCCAGCTGTCATATCTCGTTTTCATCAGCAGCATCCGCAGGTAAAAGTACGCATTATGGAAGGGCAACTGGTGTCGATGATTAATGAATTGCGTCAGGGAGAATTGGATTTCACCATCAATACCTATTATCAGGGACCGTACGACCACGAATTTACTTTTGAGAAATTACTGGAAAAGCAATTCGCGATCTTTTGCCGCCCGGGACACCCCGCCATTGGTGCCCGTTCGATCAAACAGTTACTGGATTACAGCTGGACAATGCCGACGCCACACGGCAGTTACTACAAACAGTTGAGTGAATTGCTTGACGATCAGGCGCAAACGCCACAGGTCGGTGTAGTCTGCGAGACGTTCTCAGCCTGTATCAGTCTGGTGGCAAAAAGCGATTTTCTCAGCATACTGCCTGAAGAAATGGGCTGCGATCCCTTGCACGGACAGGGGCTGGTGATGTTGCCGGTTAGCGAAATTTTACCGAAAGCAGCCTATTATTTGATTCAGCGGCGTGATAGTCGCCAGACACCACTGACCGCGTCATTAATCACGCAATTCCGGCGAGAATGCGGCTATCTGCAAAGTTAAAACTGCATAAAAAAATAGAGTCTGTCGACATCCGCCAGACTCTACAGTACACACAGCAGTGCATCCGCGTCTTAAATCCGGCATTGTCTCCTCTGCGCCGGTGACTGTGTTATAACGGTTTTAACCTTTAGTTGCCAATTTTCTTCAGTGACAGATTTCACGAAAATATAAGTTACATTATTAATATCGTGAATGAATAATCATGCATAAGTATTTTGCTTAAAATATCGGCAATATTTGGAACTTATTACTGGAAATTTGGGTAATACGTTGTTGGACCGACCCGGTCTGGTTATCATATCGCGCTCTTAATTGCGGGAGGATGTAACATGAACCTTGACGACAAATCGCTGTTTCTTGACGCCATGGAAGATGTCCAGCCGCTGAAACGTGCTACCGATGTCCACTGGCATCCAACGCGTAACCAACGTGCGCCGCAGCGTATCGACACGCTGCAGCTTGATAATTTCCTCACCACCGGATTTCTCGACATCATCCCACTAAGTCAGCCGCTGGAGTTTCGGCGGGAAGGGTTGCAACATGGGGTGCTGGATAAGCTGCGCAGTGGTAAATATCCGCAACAGGCGAGCCTGAATCTTTTGCGCCAGCCGGTGGAAGAGTGCCGCAAAATGGTGTTCAGTTTTATTCAACAAACCCTGGCGGATGGTTTGCGTAACGTGCTGATTATTCATGGTAAAGGGCGGGATGATAAATCGCATGCCAATATTGTCCGCAGCTATGTGGCGCGCTGGCTGACCGAATTTGATGATGTTCAGGCATATTGCACCGCGCTACCGCATCATGGCGGCAGCGGGGCGTGTTACGTCGCACTACGTAAAACGGCGCAGGCGAAGCAAGAAAACTGGGAGCGCCACGCTAAGCGCAGTCGTTGATCTCGAGACGCATCCGCGGCTTATGCCGCCAGCACGCGGTTGCGTCCATCATTTTTCGCCCGATACAAAGCATCATCAACGCGTTTAAACAGTTCATCGATGCTTTCATTTCCTTCGTGATGCGCCACACCAATGCTGACGGTAAAGCGTGGTAAGCCCGAAATACTCACTTTTGCCACGCTTACGCGGATAGTTTCAGCCAGCGAAAGCGCGGTATCCAGTGGGGTTCTTGGTAGCAATAAGACAAACTCTTCGCCTCCCCAACGAAACACCAAATCGCCTTTGCGAGCGCAACTTTCGAGGGTGCGGGCGAGGGCGCATAACACCTCATCACCTTTAGAATGCCCATAGAGATCGTTAATGTGTTTAAAACGATCGGTGTCGATGAGCAACAAGCTGTAATCCTGAGCGATGGCGAGATGCTGCATTTGGCCTGGTTCCGTAATGTGATAAAACTGTCGCCGATTCAGTAATCCGGTCATCGCGTCATGGTGAGCAGCATGTTCCAGCTGCTCCTCCAGCCGTTTTTGCTCAGTAATATCATGCACAATACATAACATGAGCTTGTCGCCATAAATTTCAATCGGTCCGGCATAGGTCTGCACATGACGAGTCGAACCATCCGCCAGTTTATGAACAAAATTCAAAGGTTTATGACCACCGGGTAAATGCGAGATTTCATGCATGATAGGCATGACGCGACGCCCGAGCATATTTATTTCCCAGGTATGTTTCTGGCACATCGTTTCATGGTTATAACCATAGAAATTGAGCGCGGCGAGGTTAGCATCGACGATTTGTCCATCTCGTGACGGGTCAATCAACAACATTGGTGCAGAGTTAGTCAGAAAAAAGCGCGCATAAAAACCTTGTTTTTTGCGCTGATAATTTGCCGAGCGACTGGCTTTTAAACCCAGCGTTGCCGGCGCTTCGATACCTTCGAAAATAATCACCGGTTCTGTTTCTGTCAGCTTTCGCAAAACAAGCCGACAGCTCAATGCTGTTTCCTCTTCTTTACGCTGAACAGTGAGGATTTCGATAATATCGTGTTGGTTTTGCAGATCGGAGAGGTATTTCGGCAGTTCTTTTTGTGAGGAGACGGAATAGGGTCCGGTTCGTAGCTGACTAAACGTGAGGTCTTGCATCAACAGTTTCGCCGCGCTATTGGCATAAATTAACTGTTCCTCAAAGGGCGAAACGATCCAGACAGGACTGGTGAGTAAGTCCAGGGTATTGAAGTTGTGCGTAATCATTGAGAACCCGTTATTTTTATCAATTTTTGTTGCTATCCGATCGCAAAAAAGCCACGTCATATGATCAGATAATTCTGATAATGATAGACGCTATTTAACACTTCACACGGTTTGTATACGGAAAAGCATTTTGCTTTTTGTATTCAATTTAGACAGAATTTTATTAATCATTTCAGGGTAATGGGGTGATGAGATGTTGCGTAACAGGGCCAGAAGGCTAGACTACAAAATAATGCGTTGATGATGGAGGCACTGTGGAAGCGATTAAGGGATCGGACGTTAATGTCCCGGATGCAGTATTTGCCTGGATGCTGGATGGTAGAGGCGGCGTTAAACCGCTGGAAAATACAGATGTGATTGATGAAGCGCATCCCTGTTGGCTCCACCTTAATTATGTACACCATGATAGCGCCCAATGGCTGGCGACAACACCGCTGCTTCCCAATAACGTACGTGATGCGCTGGCGGGCGAGAGCACGCGTCCCCGAGTCAGCCGTCTCGGTGAAGGCACGCTGATTACATTGCGCTGTATAAACGGCAGCACCGATGAACGCCCCGATCAACTGGTCGCCATGCGTGTATATATGGACGGGCGGTTAATTGTTTCGACCCGACAACGCAAAGTGCTGGCGCTGGACGATGTGGTGAGCGATCTGGAAGAGGGCACGGGTCCGACCGATTGCGGGGGATGGCTGGTGGATGTGTGCGATGCGTTGACCGATCATTCCAGTGAATTTATCGAGCAGCTGCACGATAAAATTATCGACCTTGAAGATAATCTCCTTGATCAGCAAATTCCACCGCGTGGATTCCTGGCTCTGCTGCGCAAACAATTAATTGTGATGCGTCGCTATATGGCACCGCAACGTGATGTTTATGCTCGTCTTGCCAGTGAACGTTTGCCGTGGATGAGCGATGACCAACGCCGTCGGATGCAGGATATTGCCGATCGCCTTGGGCGCGGCCTTGACGAAATCGACGCCTGTATAGCACGGACTGGCGTGATGGCGGATGAAATCGCTCAGGTGATGCAGGAAAATTTAGCTCGTCGTACCTATACAATGTCGTTGATGGCAATGGTCTTTTTACCCAGTACCTTTCTGACCGGGTTATTTGGCGTCAACCTTGGTGGGATCCCTGGCGGCGGGTGGCAATTCGGATTTTCAATTTTTTGTATTCTGTTAGTTGTTCTTATTGGTGGTGTTGCTTTATGGTTGCATCGTAGTAAATGGTTGTAACAAAAGCAATTTTTCCGGCTGTCTGTATACAAAAACGCCGCAAAGTTTGAGCGAAGTCAATAAACTCTCTACCCATTCAGGGCAATATCTCTCTTGCAGGTGAATGCAACGTCAAGCGATGGGCGTTGCGCTCCATATTGTCTTACTTCCTTTTTTGAATTACTGCATAGCACAATTGATTCGTACGACGCCGACTTTGATGAGTCGGCTTTTTTTTGCCTGTTATTTATCAGCGTCTACCCTTTAAGAGTCCACCCAATGACCAGAGGGAAATATGACGACACTTATTTATTTGCAAATTCCTGTCCCTGAACCGATTCCTGGCGATCCTGTTCCAGTGCCCGATCCGATCCCTCGCCCGCAACCCATGCCTGACCCACCACCCGATGAAGAACCGATTAAATTGTCGCATCGTGAGCGTAGATCTGCGAGGATACGCGCCTGCTAACTTTGCGTCGATGACCATGAGAATAGATTGTGACCGCTTTTTCTACCCTGAATGTTTTGCCTCCCGCCCAACTCACGAACCTTAATGAGTTGGGTTATTTAACCATGACGCCGGTGCAGGCCGCCGCGCTTCCGGCGATCCTTGCCGGAAAAGATGTTCGCGTGCAGGCGAAAACCGGCAGCGGCAAAACGGCGGCTTTTGGCCTCGGCTTGTTACAGCAAATTGATGCGTCGCTATTTCAAACCCAGGCTTTAGTGCTGTGTCCTACGCGTGAACTGGCGGATCAGGTGGCAGGTGAATTGCGTCGGCTGGCGCGTTTTCTGCCAAATACCAAAATTTTGACGTTGTGCGGTGGTCAACCGTTCGGTATGCAGCGTGATTCGTTGCAACATGCGCCGCATATTATCGTGGCAACGCCGGGGCGTTTGCTGGATCACCTGCAAAAAGGCACGGTATCACTGGATGCGTTGAATACGCTGGTGATGGATGAGGCCGACCGCATGCTGGATATGGGATTTAGCGATGCCATTGATGATGTCATCCGTTTTGCGCCTGCATCTCGACAGACGCTTCTGTTTTCGGCAACCTGGCCGGAAGCCATCGCTGCAATCAGCGGACGAGTGCAACGCGATCCTTTGGCGATTGAAATTGACTCAACAGATGCTTTGCCACCCATTGAACAACAATTTTATGAGACATCCAGCAAAGGCAAAATTCCTCTGTTGCAACGGTTATTAAGCTTGCATCAGCCATCCTCTTGCGTGGTGTTTTGCAATACCAAAAAAGATTGCCAGGCTGTCTGCGACGCGCTGAATGAAGTAGGGCAAAGTGCATTGTCATTACACGGCGATTTGGAGCAACGCGATCGCGATCAGACCCTGGTACGTTTTGCTAACGGTAGCGCCCGTGTACTGGTCGCGACTGATGTTGCTGCGCGTGGTCTGGATATTAAATCGCTTGAGCTGGTGGTGAACTTTGAGCTGGCGTGGGACCCTGAAGTTCATGTACATCGCATCGGTCGTACAGCTCGTGCAGGAAATAGCGGTCTGGCGATCAGTTTCTGTGCTCCGGAAGAAGCACAGCGGGCCAATATCATTTCTGACATGTTGCAGATAAAACTTAACTGGCAAACGCCGCCAGCTAATAGTTCCATTGCGACGCTGGAAGCAGAAATGGCAACGTTGTGTATCGATGGCGGGAAAAAAGCCAAAATGCGCCCGGGTGATGTATTAGGTGCACTGACAGGAGATATCGGGCTTGATGGCGCAGATATTGGCAAAATCGCCGTGCATCCGGCGCATGTCTATGTCGCGGTCCGTCAGGCTGTTGCTCATAAAGCATGGAAACAGTTACAGGGCGGGAAGATTAAAGGAAAAACGTGCCGGGTGCGGTTATTAAAATAATGAAATGTTGAATTGCCGGGTGCAAGAGTAAACATCTTATTCGGGATTGCCGGATGCGACGCTGGCCGCGTCTTATACGGCCTCCATAAGAGTAGCCCGATACGCTTGCGCATCGGGCGCTATCCTGGTTATTTCACTTCAACCACATTCAGCCGTAACTCATCCAACTGATTTTCATCTTCTTCTGGCTGCCAGCCCGCCGGTTGTAGTGGGATCTCTTCGCGATCAAACGCCAGATCACCCCCGTTAACCACTTCAGAACCGTGGGTGATGCCTTTGAAATCGAACAGGTTGGTATCGCACAGATGCGACGGCACCACATTCTGCATCGCGCTGAACATCGTCTCGATACGCCCTGGATAACGTTTATCCCAGTCACGCAACATGTCAGCAATCACCTGACGTTGCAGGT
Source organism: Escherichia sp. AM3 (assembly GCF_032029835.1). Lineage (NCBI taxonomy): Bacteria > Pseudomonadati > Pseudomonadota > Gammaproteobacteria > Enterobacterales > Enterobacteriaceae > Escherichia > Escherichia sp. AM3. The sequence goes on from NZ_JAVUPQ010000047.1 coordinate 26,148, forward strand.
TAGGCTGTGAACCGCACAGGTTGCACGGAATAATCGGGAACGCTTTTGCATCGGCAAATCGCTGAATATCTTTCTCGCGGCAGTAGGCCAGCGGACGAATAACGATATGTTTGCCATCATCGCTCATCAGTTTCGGAGGCATACCTTTCATCTTACCGCCGTAGAACATATTTAAGAACAACGTTTGCAGGATATCGTCACGATGGTGACCCAACGCGATCTTCGTCGCCCCCAGTTCCGTTGCGGTACGATAAAGGATACCGCGACGAAGGCGAGAACACAGTGAGCAAGTGGTTTTGCCCTCTGGAATCTTCTCTTTCACGATACCGTAAGTATTCTCTTCAACAATCTTGTACTCAACGCCCAGCTTTTCAAGATACTCGGGCAGAACGTGTTCCGGGAAGCCCGGTTGCTTTTGATCGAGGTTAACAGCCACCAGCGAAAAATTGATTGGCGCGCTTTGCTGCAAATTGCGCAGAATCTCCAGCATGGTATAGCTGTCTTTACCCCCGGAGAGGCAAACCATGATGCGATCGCCTTCTTCAATCATATTGAAGTCAGCAATGGCTTCGCCCACGTTACGACGCAGACGTTTTTGTAATTTGTTCAGGTTGTATTGTTCTTTCTTACTAATTTCTTGATTTTGCGACATTTAAAAGCGACTCAATTCGTTATATGGCATCAGAAGAGTATGCGTCATGCCGGAACGCCCAGCATAAGAAATCTGATATAAAAAACTGTGGCGTGTATGGTACGGATTAGAGGGGAAAATGTCAGCACATTTGCGAAATGAATCAAAAAGCCCGCAGCAATGTGCGGGCGTTAGTGTCAGCGCACAACCAGCACGGAGCACTCTGCGTGACGCACTACAGCTGCGGCGTTGGAACCGAGCAGATAAGTGGTGATATCCGGTCGATGGGAAGCAATGATGATCATATGAGCGGGGATCTTCTTCGCCAATTCCAGAATGCGGTCTTTGGGCGAGCCTTCCTCAACATGGACATGCACTCTGTCGGTTGGCAGTTTAAATTTTTTAATGATCTCTTCCAGTTGCGATTTGGCTTCCGCTTTCAGGTCATCCATTGCCGGTAATTCTGCGGAATACGCTAAACCCAGAGAGGCATAGTAGGGCAGTGAAGGTATTACCGTCAGGAAATGAACCTCTGCATCATCAATCTTTGCCTCTTCCTCAACGTGGCTAATCACGCGTTGAGTTAATTCTGAATCGGAAATATCGATAGGGACAAGAATCGTTCTGTTCATAAAACCTCCTGTTTTAGTATCCGCATAAAGTGTAACGCCAGATGACACTTTTTGTGTAATGACGGAGTTCACATTTTTAATTTAGATCAAAGGAGGAAGAATAAGCAGAAAAAGCCCGCCATAACAGCGGGCAGGAGGATTTAGAACTGATAAACCAGACCTAAAGCGACAATATCATCGGTAGAGATGCCATTGGCAGCGTAGAAGCTGTCATCTTCATCCAACAGGTTGATTTTATAGTCAACGTAGGTGGACATGTTTTTATTGAAATAGTAAGTCGCGCCAACATCGGCGTATTTAACCAGATCTTTATCATCAACACCTGCCGGGTTGTCTGCACCACCCGCAGCGTGCAGGTCACGGCCTTTAGACATCAGGAAAGAGACTGCCGGACGCAGACCAAAATCAAACTGGTACTGTGCAGTGACTTCAAAATTCTGGGTTTTGTTTGCCACAGCATAATCGCTGTCGCCAAACGGGGTCATATTACGCGTTTCTGAATACATGGTTGCCAGGTAAATATTGTTAGCATCGTATTTTAGCCCAGCAGTCCACGCGTCTGCTTTATCACCACCCGCCGCAGTATGGTTAACCTGGTCATTGGTGCGGTCAGAAGAGGTGTATGCCGCACCAGCGCTAAAGCCCATGCCTAAATCATATGTTGTGGAAAGACCCCAGCCGTCACCGTTTTCATGGCGAACATCACGTCCGTTGTTGGTGCCTTCCTGACCATTACTGGCTCCTTCGTTGTTACCTTGATACTGCACCGCGAAGTTCAGACCATTTACCAGACCGAAGAAATCAGTATTACGATAAGTCGCGACGCCATTGGCTCGACCAGTCATAAAGTTGTCTGCATTGGTATAAGAGTCACCGCCAAATTCAGGCAGCATATCGGTCCAGCCTTCGATGTCGTACATTACGCCATAATTACGTCCGTAATCGAAAGAACCGTAATCTGCAAATTTCAGCCCGGCAAATGCCAGACGGGTCCATGACTGGTTTTTTGAAGATTCAGTGTTGTTTGCCTGAATATTGTATTCCCATTGACCGTAGCCAGTGAGTTGATCGTTAATTTGGGTTTCGCCTTTAAAACCCAGACGCGCATAGCTCTGGTCGCCATCTTTCGCTGAATTATCAGAAAAATAATGCAGGCCATCAACTTTGCCATACAGATCTAATTTGTTGCCGTCTTTATTATAAACTTCGGCTGCATGTGCAGCACCTGCGGCGAGCAGGGCAGGAATTAAAAGTGCCAGTACTTTGCTTTTCATTGAATAAATCCTTTAGTTATTTTATTTGCCTTTTATCCCCATTTCGGGGAGTGAAAACATCCTAAAGGAGAAGTTCAGTTAGCCGATAAATATCATTTGTTACGCCTTAAGTAAAACCTTAATCAAATAATTCCTCTGAAATGATAATAAGTCTGGTGAATGTATCGAAGATAATACATACAAAATAAAAATTATACTTTTAATTTGCTATACGTTATTCTGCGCGGGTTATATGCCTTTATTGTCACAGATTTTATTTTCTGTTGGGCCATTGCATTGCCACTGATTTTCCAACATATAAAAAGACAAGCCCGAACAGTCGTCCGGGCTTTTTTTTTAGAATTGGATAATCCTTATCCAGAGCATTTAATCGGTGTTGCTTTTTTCCGCTTTTCCGGCCATTTGTGCCAGGAAGTCATAGCGTTTTTGCAAATCAGCTGCAGCATCTTTCCATAACTGTTCTGCCACTTCTGGCTGCTGCGAATTCAGCCGACGGAAACGTTGCTCGTGAAGTAACGTTTCTTCCAGTGCTTCTGACGGCGGGCGTGAATCCAAGGCCAGCGGCAGTTTGCCTTCATCGGCACGACGCGGATCAAAGCGATATAGCGGCCAGAAGCCGGTAGCTGTGAGTTGGCGCATCTGGTCGTGGCTGAGTGCCAGATCGTAACCATGCTCTTCACACGGGCTATAAGCAATGATCAGCGATGGCCCCGGATACGCTTCCGCTTCCTGAATCGCTTTCACCGTCTGGTTCAGCTGCGCGCCGAGAGAAATCTGCGCCACATAAACATGACCGTACATCATCATACTGACGCCAAGATCTTTACGCGCTTTACGTTTGCCGTGCTCGCCAAATTTAGTTACTGCACCCAGCGGTGTCGCTTTCGACGCCTGACCACCGGTGTTGGAATAGCATTGCGTATCCAGCACCAGAATGTTGACGTTTTCCGTCAAACTCAATACATGATCCAGACCGCCAAAGCCGATATCGTAAGCCCAGCCATCACCACCAATCAGCCAGATTGATTTTTCCACCAGTGCATCTGCATCACGTAGCAGTTCATGTGCTTCGGCAACATCGTTGAGTTGCTGGCGTAAAGCTGCAACCTGTTCACGACGAACCTCTGGCGTGGCGTCTGATTTCAACGCCGTCAGTAATTCCGCCGGGATTTTATCGGCAAATTGATCCAGCAGACGCAGCACGCGGACACGGTGTTGATCGACCGTCAGGCGGAAACCAAGGCCAAATTCGGCATTATCTTCAAATAGAGAGTTCGCCCATGCCGGCCCACGACCGTTGGCATCGGTGGTATACGGTGTAGAGGGCAGGTTACCGCCATAAATTGAAGAACAGCCAGTGGCGTTAGCGATCAACATCCGGTCGCCATAGAGCTGAGTCAGTAATTTAATATACGGCGTCTCGCCACAACCGGAGCAAGCACCTGAATATTCAAACAGCGGTGTAATCAGCTGCGATGTACGAATATCAATACGTTCCAGTTTGCTACGGTCGATTTCTGGCAGGTTGAGGAAGAAATCGTAATTGATTTTCTCTTCTTCGACATGTTCCAGGCGAGACATCATATTGATGGCTTTAATCTCTGGATTCTGACGGTCTTTCGCCGGGCAAACTTCGACGCACAGGTTACAACCGGTGCAATCTTCCGGTGCCACCTGCAAGACATATTTCTGCCCGCGCATATCACGCGATTTCACATCCAGCGAATGCAGGCTGGCAGGGGCGTTTTCCATCGCTTCAGGCGGCACCACTTTTGCGCGAATAGCTGAGTGTGGGCAAGCGGCAACGCAGTGGTTACATTGGGTACAGAGTTCCTCTTTCCAGATGGGGATCTCTTCGGCGATATTGCGTTTTTCCCAGCGCGTAGTGCCCATCGGCCAGGTGCCGTCTGGCGGCAGCGCCGAAACGGGGAGGGCGTCACCAAGCCCGGCGAGCATCGCAGCGGTTACGGTTTTCACGAAATCAGGGGCGGCATCGGAAACCACTGGCGGTCGATTGGCGCTGTGCGGATTTACCGGTTGCAACGGAACTTCTTCTACGGATTCACGCGCCAGCGCCAGAGCCTGCCAGTTGCGTTCCACCAGATCCTGGCCTTTGCTACTGTAACTTTTGGCAATCGCACCCTGCAATTCTGCGAGGGCGCTATCGCCAGGCAGAATTTGCGTCAGATGGAAAAAAGCCATCTGCATGACGGTATTAATACGGGCCGCCAGGCCACATTCGCGGGCGATTTTCGCCGCGTTAATCACATAGAAGCGCGCTTTTTTCTGGTTTAACACGGCCTGAACTTCTTGCGGCAAGCGCGACCACACTTCATCTGCGCTGTACGGTGTGTTGAGCAGGAAAATGCCGCCAGGTTTTAAACGCTCAGCCATCTGATATTTATCGATAAACTGCAACTGGTGGCAGCCAACAAAATCAGCCTGGGAAATGAGATAAGCGGAACGAATCGGCTGTTCGCTCACTCGAAGGTGAGAAACCGTCAGGCCGCCCGCCTTTTTGGAGTCGTAAACAAAATAGCCCTGTGCGTACCACGGCGTGGAATTACCGATAATCTTGATATTGTTTTTGGTCGCGGAAACGCTGCCATCACTACCAAGGCCATAAAACAAGGCTTCCAGTTTCGCCGAGTTTGGCAGGGTGTTTTCCGGCAACGGCAGTGACAGATTAGTCACATCATCGTAAATACCAACCGTAAAGCGCGCTTTCGGTTTAGCCGCGTTGAGCTCGGCAAATACCGCCAGTACACAGTCCGGGCCAAATTCTTTGGATGAAAGACCATAGCGCCCACCAATGACACGGGGCAGAGTTTCGCGCTCGCCATTATTAAAGGCTTCTGCCAGTGCGGTCATCACATCCAGATAGAGCGGTTCTGCCTGGGCACCGGGTTCTTTGGTTCTGTCCAGTACCGCCACGCTGCGTACGGATCCCGGCAGAGCTTGCAGTAAATGTTTAGCGGAGAAGGGGCGGTACAGGCGAACTTTCAGCACGCCGACATTTTCGCCACGGGTTAGCAATTCATCAATCACTTCTTCACAGGTGCCAATGGCAGAGCCCATCAGGATAATCACCCGTTCCGCTTGCGGATGCCCGTAATACTCAAACGGCTGATACTGACGACCTGTCGCGGCAGCGAAATCATTCATCGCCTGTTCAACATGGTCATAGACCGCGTTGTACCAGGGGTTGGTGGCTTCGCGAGACTGGAAATAAGTGTCAGGATTGGCGGACGTACCGCGGATCACCGGATGTTCCGGGTTGAGCGCCCGGGCGCGATGAGCATCAATTTCGGCCTGCGGCATGAGATCAAGAATAGTGTCATCGGCCAGCGGGACAATTTTATTGATTTCGTGGGACGTGCGGAAACCATCAAAGAAATGAATAAATGGCACGCGGCTTTTCAGCGTCGCGATGTGCGAAATGAGAGCAAAGTCTTGCGCTTCCTGGACGTTTGCCGCACACAACATCGCGCAACCCGTCTGGCGCACCGCCATGACGTCGGAATGATCGCCAAAAATAGAGAGTGCATGTGTGGCAACGGTACGTGCCGCTACATGCAGGACAAACGGTGTGAGTTCGCCTGCCAGTTTGTACAGCGTCGGGATCATCAGCAGCAAACCCTGCGATGACGTAAACGATGTTGAAAGGGCACCCGTCTGCAAAGCGCCATGCACGGTAGCGATAGCACCCGCTTCCGACTGCATTTCAACCACGCGTGGTGTGTCTCCCCAAACGTTCTTCAAGCCGTTTCCGGCCCAGGCATCAGCCTGTTCTGCCATCGTGGAACTGGGGGTAATAGGGTAGATGGCGATAACTTCACTGGTGCGAAACGCCACCGAAGCAACCGCGCCATTACCGTCAATAGTAATCATATGACACCCTTACATTGCGCAAATGAGGGGCGCACGAAATTGCTGCGCGCCCAGTAGTAATCTTTCAATTTTAGCAAATGGCTTTCTTCTGCATTTTCGCTTTTGTGTCCCCCACATCAGCGTAATGAATGTTTTGATCAAACAGAGGGCAAAAAAATAGCCATAAAAAAGTAAAAATGCGGGGCAACGCGCAGGACAGCTCTCGACGTCGCCCTCTGTGCTGCCTATTATTTATGGCGGTGTCGTTTGGCTTGAAGATCAGAGGAAGAAGAGATGCGAGCAGCGTTTTGGGTAGGGTGTGCCGCTTTATTGTTGTCGGCGTGTAGTAGTGAGCCTGTTCAGCAGGCGACTGCGGCGCACGTAGCGCCAGGTTTAAAAGCGTCGATGTCCAGTAGTGGAGAAGCAAATTGTGCAATGATCGGCGGTTCGCTTTCTGTTGCCCGTCAACTGGATGGTACGGCGATTGGGATGTGTGCATTACCCAACGGCAAACGCTGTAGCGAACAGTCACTTGCCGCCGGGAGCTGTGGCAGCTATTAATTCATTAAATCCGCCAGCTTATAAGTTAATGTCTGTTTCGCGGTCGCCAGCGTTAACTGGTTCGCGGTCAGATCCACTTGTGCACCTTCTTTCAGCATTTCGCTAATGGTGTTATCGAGTTCATTAAGCTGGGTGATGCTGCCAACTTACTGATTTAGTGTATGATGGTGTTTTTGAGGTGCTCCAGTGGCTTCTGTTTCTATCAG
>NZ_JAVUPQ010000048.1:0-33219 GCF_032029835.1 Escherichia sp. AM3
CATCCGTAGCTCAGCTGGATAGAGTACTCGGCTACGAACCGAGCGGTCGGAGGTTCGAATCCTCCCGGATGCACCATATTCTCCGTAACCTTCAGCAATGAAGGTATCGAAGAGATAGCGGTATTAACCGCAGGCACCAGGAAGGATAACGTTGCGCCAGCAACGGCCCGAAGGGCGAACGTCAGTGAGTCATCCTCCCGGATGCACCATCTTCTCCAAAAAATTTCCTTCAAAAATATCTCATTTCTAAATAACTCCTTTATCCATTTCCTGAATTTTCTTCTCCTTCGCCATCAGCGACAAAATCAAGCAATTACGCTAAAGTAGCGTCATATTTTTCGACTTGCGAGAAGACCATGTACGAGCGTTATGCAGGTTTAATTTTTGATATGGATGGCACAATCCTGGATACGGAGCCTACGCACCGTAAAGCGTGGCGCGAAGTATTAGGGCACTACGGTCTTCAGTACGATATTCAGGCGATGATTGCGCTTAATGGATCGCCCACCTGGCGTATTGCTCAGGCAATTATTGAGCTGAATCAGGCCGATCTCGACCCGCATGCGTTAGCGCGTGAAAAAACAGAAGCAGTAAGAAGTATGCTGCTGGATAGCGTCGAACCGCTTCCTCTTGTTGATGTGGTGAAAAGTTGGCATGGTCGTCGCCCAATGGCTGTAGGAACGGGGAGTGAAAGCGCCATCGCTGAGGCATTGCTGGCGCACCTGGGATTACGCCATTATTTTGACGCCGTCGTCGCTGCCGATCACGTCAAACACCATAAACCCGCGCCAGACACATTTTTGTTGTGCGCGCAGCGTATGGGCGTGCAACCGACGCAGTGTGTGGTCTTTGAAGATGCCGATTTCGGTATTCAGGCGGCCCGTGCAGCAGGCATGGACGCCGTGGATGTTCGCTTGCTGTGAGTGAAGCGTTATCGCTTTTCTCGTTGTTTGCCAGTAGTTTTCTCAGCGCTACACTATTACCCGGCAACTCCGAAGTCGTGCTGGTGGCAATGTTGCTTTCCGGGATCAGTCATCCCTGGGTTTTAGTTTTAACAGCAACAATGGGTAATAGCCTTGGAGGGTTAACTAACGTTATCCTTGGGCGTTTCTTTCCATTGCGTAAAACATCGCGCTGGCAAGAGAAAGCTACCGGCTGGCTGAAACGCTATGGTGCAGTCACGCTATTATTAAGCTGGATGCCCGTGGTTGGCGATTTACTGTGTCTGTTAGCGGGATGGATGCGCATCTCGTGGGGACCGGTAATCTTTTTTTTGTGCCTTGGTAAAGCGTTACGTTATGTTGCAGTTGCAGCAGCGACCGTTCAGGGCATGATGTGGTGGCACTAATTGTAGGCCTGCACATATGGTCACCATTACAGTTATGCTAATTAAAACGATTTTGACAGGCGGGAGGTCAATTTGATCCCGGACGTATCACAGGCGCTGGCCTGGCTGGAAAAACATCCTCAGGCGTTAAAGGGGATACAGCGTGGGCTGGAGCGCGAAACTTTGCGTGTTAATGCTGATGGCACACTGGCAACAACAGGTCATCCTGAAGCATTAGGTTCCGCACTGACGCACAAATGGATTACTACCGATTTTGCGGAAGCATTGCTGGAATTCATTACACCAGTGGATGGTGATATTGAACATATGCTGACCTTTATGCGCGATCTGCATCGTTATACGGCGCGCAATATGGGCGATGAGCGGATGTGGCCGTTAAGTATGCCATGCTACATCGCAGAAGGTCAGGACATCGAACTGGCACAGTACGGCACTTCTAACACCGGACGCTTTAAAACGCTGTATCGTGAAGGGCTGAAAAATCGCTACGGCGCGCTGATGCAAACCATTTCCGGCGTGCACTACAATTTCTCTTTGCCAATGGCATTCTGGCAAGCGAAGTGCGGTGATATCTCGGGCGCTGATGCCAAAGAGAAAATTTCTGCGGGCTATTTCCGCGTTATCCGCAATTACTATCGTTTCGGTTGGGTCATTCCTTATCTGTTTGGTGCATCTCCGGCGATTTGTTCTTCTTTCCTGCAAGGAAAACCAACGTCGCTGCCGTTTGAGAAAACCGAGTGCGGTATGTATTACCTGCCGTATGCGACCTCTCTTCGTTTGAGCGATCTCGGCTATACCAATAAATCGCAAAGCAATCTTGGTATTACCTTCAACGATCTTTACGAGTACGTAGCGGGCCTTAAACAGGCAATCAAAACGCCATCGGAAGAGTACGCGAAGATTGGTATTGAGAAAGACGGTAAGAGGCTGCAAATCAACAGCAACGTGTTGCAGATTGAAAACGAACTGTACGCGCCGATTCGTCCAAAACGCGTTACCCGCAGCGGCGAGTCGCCTTCTGATGCGCTGTTACGTGGCGGCATTGAATATATTGAAGTGCGTTCGCTGGACATCAACCCGTTCTCGCCGATTGGTGTAGATGAACAGCAGGTGCGATTCCTCGACCTGTTTATGGTCTGGTGTGCGCTGGCTGATGCACCGGAAATGAGCAGTAGCGAACTTGCCTGTACACGCGTTAACTGGAACCGGGTGATCCTCGAAGGTCGCAAACCGGGTCTGACGCTGGGTATCGGCTGCGAAACCGCACAGTTCCCGTTACCGCAGGTGGGTAAAGATCTGTTCCGCGATCTGAAACGCGTCGCGCAAACGCTGGATAGTATTAACGGCGGCGAAGCGTATCAGAAAGTGTGTGATGAACTGGTTGCCTGCTTCGATAATCCCGATCTGACTTTCTCTGCCCGTATCTTAAGGTCTATGATTGATACTGGTATTGGCGGAACAGGCAAAGCATTTGCAGAAGCCTACCGTAATCTGCTGCGTGAAGAGCCGCTGGAAATTCTGCGCGAAGAGGATTTTGTAGCCGAGCGCGAGGCGTCTGAACGCCGTCAGCAGGAAATGGAAGCCGCTGATACCGAACCGTTTGCGGTGTGGCTGGAAAAACACGCCTGACAGAAAAGAAAAAGGCCACTCGTGAGTGGCCAAAATTTCATCTCTGAATTCAGGGATGATGATAACAAATGCGCGTCTTTCATATACTCAGACTCGCCTGGGAAGAAAGAGTTCAGAAAATTTTTAAAAAAATTACCGGAGGTGGCTAAATGCCGTTGTTAGATAGCTTCACAGTCGATCATACCCGGATGGAAGCGCCTGCAGTTCGGGTGGCGAAAACAATGAACACCCCGCATGGCGACGCAATCACCGTGTTCGATCTGCGCTTCTGCGTGCCGAACAAAGAAGTGATGCCAGAAAGAGGGATCCATACCCTGGAGCACCTGTTTGCTGGTTTTATGCGTAACCATCTTAACGGTAATGGTGTAGAGATTATCGATATCTCGCCAATGGGCTGCCGCACCGGTTTTTATATGAGTCTGATTGGTACGCCAGATGAGCAGCGTGTTGCTGATGCCTGGAAAGCGGCAATGGAAGACGTGCTGAAAGTGCAGGATCAGAATCAGATCCCGGAACTGAACGTCTACCAGTGTGGCACTTACCAGATGCACTCGTTGCAGGAAGCGCAGGATATTGCGCGTAGCATTCTGGAACGTGACGTACGCATCAACAGCAACGAAGAACTGGCACTGCCGAAAGAGAAGTTGCAGGAACTGCACATCTAGTCAGTAAACTATCTTCACAATTAATTGAAAAAAGCCAGTTCAAATGAACTGGCTTAGTTGTACTTAGTGCGCACCGCCTCCGCCGCCACCTGCGCCAAATGGCGGTTTAGCAAACCACACCAGCCCCAGCAGGACGAGGAATATCCCGGCTGACATCCAGAAGATCTCATTGGCGGAAATAATCAGCCCCTGATTGGTGATCTGCTGGGCAATCCAGCCTGATGCCTGCTGTTGCGTCATCCCAAGCCCTTCCAGTTGACTGTACATCGCCTGGGCATTCGGGTTGAACGGGTTTACCGACTCAGTCAACTGCGCATGGTGCATCGACTCGCGGTTGGTCCACATGGTCGTGGTTATCGACGTGCCGATAGACCCCGCCAGCGTTCGCGTAAAGTTAGAGAGGCTCGATGCCGCCGCCAGTCGTTCCGGTGGCAAACCAGACAGCGTAATGGTGGTCAGCGGCATAAAGAAGCAGGCCACCGCAAACCCCTGGATAAACTGCGGCCAGGCCGACGCGCCAAAATCCATACCTGGTTCAAAGGTATAGGCACGCCAGTAGAAGCAGACGGCATACATAATAAAGCTGAAGGTTACCAGCCGCCGCATATCCAGTTTATGCGCGAAGCGGCCGATAATCGGCGACAGGATCACCGGAATAATCCCTACCGGCGCAGAGGCCAAACCTGCCCAGGTCGCCGTGTAACCGTAGACCTCCTGCAACAACTGCGGCAGCAGAACAATAGCGCCGAAGTAGAGCATATACGCGAGGCTGATACACAAGCAGCCGATGGTGAAGTTGCGCGACTTAAACAACGACAGATCGACTATCGGGTTATCGTCGGTCAGCTCCCAGACAATCAGGAAGCAGATAGCCACCACCGCCACCACGGTAAGGATGATAATTTCCTGTGATGAAAACCAGTCCAGCTCTTTACCGCGGTCGAGCATAATCTGCAGGCTGCCGATACCAATAACCAGCAGTGCCAGCCCCACGGCATCAATCCGCCGCCGTTCGGTGCGGGTTTCACGTCCGCGCAGAGTTTGCAGTGTCATCAACACCACCGCCACGCCAATCGGCACGTTGATGAAGAATATCCAGCCCCAGTGGTAATTATCGCTGATATAACCGCCGAGGATCGGGCCGCAAATTGGCGCGACAATCACCGTCATCGACCACAACGCCAGCGCGATCGAGCGTTTGGCTGGCGGGTAGTTATTCAGCAATAGACTTTGCGAAAGCGGGATCAACGGCCCGGCGACAATCCCCTGAATCACGCGGAAGAAGATCAGCATATTCAGGCTGCTGGAGACACCACACGCCCACGACGCAATAGCAAAGGCGATGGTGGACCAAAGGAACAGTTTCACTTCCCCGACGCGCTTTGCCAGCCAGCCGGTAAGCGGGATCGAGATGGCATTCGCCACCCCGAAAGAAGTGATTACCCACGTTCCCTGGCTGAGCGATGAGCCCAGATTCCCGGCGATAGTGGGGATCGCCACGTTAGCAATGGTGGAGTCCAGCACCTGCATGAATGTCGCCAGTGACAGCGCAATCGTCATAATGACCAGTTGCGCGCCTTCCAGCGGTTTTTGCTGTTGCATCACACGCACCTCTGGATTAGCCAGCGTTAGCTTTTACGATATCGTCGATCAGTTTATTGACAGGTGCCAGGCTGATTTCACGCGCGGTGCTTACCGCTACCGGAGTGGAACGTACTTTATTTGCCAGTACCTGACCGTCACGGTTAGTGGTATTGACGCTCACCAGCGTGGACAAACCGATACGCAGCGGATATTGCTCCAGCTGTTTCTGGTCCAGTTCGATACGCACAGGCAGACGCTGAACGACTTTGATCCAGTTACCGGTCGCATTTTGCGCTGGAAGCAGTGAGAACGCGCTACCTGTGCCCATATCCAGACCAACCACTTTACCGGTGTATTTCACATCATCGCCGTAAATATCCGTGGTGATAGTGACCGGCTGACCGATACGCATATTGGCAATCTGCGTCTCTTTAAAGTTGGCATCCACCCACATATTGGTGGCTGGAACGACCGCCATCAGCGGCGTCGTTGGGCTAATTTGCGCCCCAGGCTGTACCGCGCGGCGGGAGACATAACCGGTCATCGGACTGACAATACGAGTACGCTCCAGCGCCAGCCAGGCGTTACGTACTTCGGTGGCAGCCTGTTGCACGGCTGGCTGATCTTCCAGTTTAGTCCCCAGAATCATCGCCTGATTGGCATTGTATTGTTGAATCGCGACGTCCAGTTGCGCCTGGGCACTGGTGACGGCGTCGCGGGCGTGTTGCAGCTCTTCGCGACCAATCAGGTTGGCATTGCCCAGCGGCACACGGCGGTTGTAGTCGCTTTGTGCTTTCGCGAGGGCGATTTTCTGCACCTCAATATTCGCCTGCAACTGCTTGCTGTTAATCATCAGCTGGTGGGTTTGGCGAACGCTGGAAGCCAGTGCAGTTTTGGCTTTTTCAAACGCCTGGCGAGCATCTGTCGGGTCGAGAGTGACCAGCACGTCGCCTTCTTTTACAAAATCGGTGTTATCGGCCCAGACTTTCGTCACGCTGCCAGACACCTGAGACATAATTTGAATTTGATTCCCTGCCACGTATGCGTCATCGGTTTCTTCGAAGTGACGCAGTACCAAAAACCAATAAATCCCTATCGCTACGGCAATAATTATAAAGAGCAAGGTGAGAAGGAGGAGCAGACGCTTACGTTTGCCGCTCTTCTTTACCGGTTGCTGCGGGGTTTGAGTCTCCGCATTTGCGCTCATATTGTTCTCCACGATCTTCTTAACTCATCGGCTGAGCCGACCTGCTTGCCAAAAAGGCCAGCATGTTGCGATGCTGGCCAGTCATTTTTTCTTTTATAAATCTGGATTTTTGAGCGAGATGACGCGTTAGCTCATCGCTTCGAGAACCACACCGTCTTGTTCCATCTGGTCGAGACGGGAGAGCAATTTGCGGGTGATTTGCTCGAGCTGATCTTTTTCTGTTGTGCTGAGCGCGGACCAGAGTTGATGCAGGCAGTTATGCTGCGGTGGTAAAACCTCGCGCAAAAACTCGTGACCTTTTTCCGTTAATTGCAGATGCAGGCAGCGGCGATCGTTATCGCTTTCACGACGTTCGATCCAACCGCGTTTTTCCAGTTCATCGGCAATACGCGTCGCGTTGGTACGGGATGATCCAAGAGCACAACTTAATTCAGAAGGCTGAATACTGTGGTTTTCCTGAGACTCCAGCGTAATCAACGCCATAAACAACGTCTCGTTAATCCCCTGAGCCTTCAGCATTTTATTGCGGTTCTCCAGCAGCTTGCTTTGCATGTGCATGCAAAGACGAGTCAGAAGGATCTCCTGATAAGGAAAATCTTCGTGGCGGCTGGCGCGAAATTTTAGCATTTGTTCAATGGGCGTAAACGAACTATCCATTTGGGTATGACCTCATTAATTTCAGCCGATATAGTAACGACAGTGACAAATAAAGTAAATGTATTGTTTTAGAAAAATGATTCTTGTGGGTTATATAATCGCCATCACTTTCCAGGCGAGCCCATAGGCCAGCGCACTAAGCAGTGTTGGGATGATAATGCTGCGTGTTTTATAGAAACTGGCACCCAGTACCGCGAAGCCGACCAGCGTGGGCACGAAACGGCGTGTATCGTGCATCACTTCTGGTGCGGTAGAGACAACCAGCAGAGCGCATATCGAGGCGATGCCAATGGTGTCGAGCAAAATACCTACCGCGCCACGTTTGGTTGGGCGGGCATTACCCACACGCAGGCGCAGCGGCAAATAGCGGAAGCAATAATTCGCCACGCCAACTAGTAACCCAAGCAGCAGAACCTCATAGCTCATCGGGCGCTCCTTGCCAGAATGCCTGGATTAACGCAGTGAGGCAGCCACAGACAATGCCTGCCAGAATGGCGACGGGAATAGAAAATAGCGTTACGCCTGCAAGGGCACCAACTAACGCTGCGGTAACGCAAAGAGATTGTTTGCGCTGGAAAGAGGCGAGCAGGAAACTCATAAAGAGTGCCGGAAGCATAAAACCTAATGCAGCTTCAACGGCGGGATAACCTTGCAGCAAGCCGCTGCCGGAGAATGCCCCTATTACCGTACCAAATACCCACGATGACCATGAACTGAAGGCAATGCCGATCATCCAGTTCTCGCTCCAGCGGCGATTATTGCGTACCAGTTTTGCGGTTGCGGCGGCAAAAACCTCATCCGTCAGGCCAAACGCCCACAGGGCGGTTTTCGATTTTTGCAGACGCTGAATAATACGGCTACGCAGTGACGGGCCATACAACACATGGCGAACATCCATTGCCATGACGGTCAGTGCAGCAATCCACAAACTACTCCCGGCTGCCAGCATCGCGGTAATGACGAACTGGCTCGCGCCTGCATAAATGATGCAGGAGAAAAAAACGCTTTCGAGAGGAGAGAATCCCAGACGGGTCGCATTCAGACCGAACGCAAAGGCCACCGGAATATAACTAATAACAATCGGTAAACTGTCTTTGCATCCTTCCATGAAGGTCGCCGAACCAGGAGCAGGCTGTGGAGTAGGGCTTTCCATAGAGTGTACGCTTAACGATTGTTAATATTATAAATAGACTGAATGAATATCTTAACCTTATCAGACTGATGGGCTTCTTAACACCCTTATAAGTGTAAAGCCACGAAAACGGTTGCTGATTGCTTAATTTGCGGCTTCCTGACGATGAAAACCTCGCCACCAGACCAGTAAGTTAACCAGGGCAATCGTCGCGCCAGCCAGACAAACGCCAGCCCAACCGCCATGTTGCCAGGCTGAGGCTGAAATTAGCGAACCGGCGGCACCGCCAATAAAGTAGCTAGTCATGTAACCTGCGGTCAGGCGATTGCGCGCATCAGGATGTATCCGATAAATTACCGTCTGGTTAGTGATATGCACGCCCTGCACGGTGAGATCCAGCACTAGGATTCCGATAATCAACGCCAGTACGGAAGTGTGACCAAACCAGATCGCCAGCCATGAAAGTAATAGCAGCAGCAGACCGAAAGTTGTGGTGTGGTGCGATTTGCCCTTATCGGCAAAACCGCCCGCCGGACGAGCGCCCAACGCTCCGGCAGCTCCCGCAAGTCCAAACAGACCAATTACACCATCGCTGTAGTTAAAAGGTGGAGCGGCAAGCAAAAAGGCCATTGAGGTCCAGAGAATGCTGAAATTGGCAAAGGTCAGGCAGCCCAGCAACGCGCGGGTACGCAGAATTTTATCGCTGATAAACATACTGAAAACGGAACCCAACAACTGTGGGTAGTTGAGGTGGGTTTCTGATTTCATTTGTGGCAGACCACGCCATAATGCCAGCGCCATCAGTGCCATTAACACCGAAGCAACCCAAAAGACGGTGCGCCAGCCGCCGAGATTCGCCAGCAATCCGGCAACTGTCCGTGCCAGCAAGATCCCCAACAGCAGACCGCTCATAATAGTGCCAACCACTTTGCCGCGTTTGTCCGGTGAAGCCAGCGTCGCTGCCAGCGGAACCAGAATTTGTGCCACGACAGAGAATAAACCGGTTAATGCCGTACCGAGGATCATCATCGCCAGCGACTGACTGCTGGCAGTGATTAACATGCCGCCTGCCGCCAGTAAGGTCATCGAGACAATCAGGCGGCGGCGTTCAAACATATCACCGAGGGGAACAAGAAACAGCAGACCTGCTGCATAGCCCAATTGCGCGGCGGTAACAATAAAGCCTGCCGAACTGGCGGAAAGGGAAAAGTTACGCGCGATGGTGTCGAGCAATGGCTGAGCGTAATAGTTACTGGCGACCGCCAGACCGGTGGCGATAGACATCAGCACGATCAGCGCCGGGCTAAGCTCATGATTAGGTTTAGTCATTATTTTTGTTCATCAGGTGATGATTAAGCTGGAAATCAATAATAGCGGATGTTGATGAATATGGGATGAAAGATAGCTTGTTGAAATGTGCGATGTGGTTTGTAGGCATGATAAGACGCGCCAGCGTCGCATCAGGCATTGTGCACAGAACGGCGGATGCGGCGAAAACGCCTTATCCGCCATACGGAATGAGTGTATTTTGTAGGCATGATAAGACGCTCCAGCGTCGCATCAGGCATTGTGTACAGAGCGGCGGATGAGGTAAAAACGCCTTATCCGCCCGAATAAAAATTACTTCTGCGCTGCCAGCGCCTCATTCACCCAGCCATCGAACTGCTGCTGGTGGGCTTTGATCCAGCCATCAACATGGCCCTGAATATCGCCTTCTGAGGCTTTGCCGTCATGCATAATGGCGTTCTGGGCGTTAATATCTGCCACTGGCAACTGCATAATGGCAAACAGTTTCGCTGCTGCCGGGTTTTTCTCGGCCCAGGCTTTGTTGGCAACGATATGCATGGTGCTGACCGGGAAGCCATAATTCGCACCATTCGGCAGTTTGGTATCGGCGTTTTTATCGCCCGGCAGTGCGGAGAACGGCACCTGCAACCAGACCACATCTTTCCCTGGCTTCAGCTCATTACTCACCCAGTACGGCGTCCAGGTGTAGTAAAACACCGGTTTGCCCTCTTTGTAGCGACTGATGGTGTCGGCCATCATCGCCGCGTAGTTCCCCTGATTATGCGTCACGGTATGGGTCAGTTCATACGCGGCAAGCTGGTGGTTGATCGCACCTTCGCAGCCCCAGCCAGGGTTACAACCGGTTAAATCCGCTTTTCCGTCGCCGTTGGTATCGAACAGTTTGGCGATCTTCGGATCTTTCAGTTGTGCGATGTTGGTGATTTTGTACTGGTCGGCGGTTTTCTTATCGATCAGGTAACCCTGTGCCGCGCCGTTAACAAATACCCCTTCACGATAAAATTTCTTATCGCCACCGGCAGCTTCGTACATGTTGTCATGCAGTGGCGTCCAGTTCACGGCGGTGAAGGTTGCATCGCCGGAAGCAAGCGAGGTGTAGCCAACGTTGTAATCTACTTCGCTGGGTTTGTTGACAGTATAACCTAATTTCTCCAGCGCACGACTGACCAGCAGCGTCTGGAAGGTTTCTTCAGTGATGGTGCTCTGAACTGGATTAACAGTAATGCCTTTGCCCGGCAGATCGGCAGCAAAAGTTTGTGTAGAGATAAGCGTGGCAAACGCTGTCGCAAAAAGTACGCTATGTCGCATTGTTATTCCTTTTTTTGGCAGGGTGATAATGCCCGGCGTCACCGGGCAAGTGCAGAGTTACTTAATGAATGGGCGGGTCAGCAGACCAACAGGGCCAGTGGTGTACCAGCGACGGTTGCCGCGACTGCGTGAGTCGCGCCCAACGGCCTGCGTCAGACGATCGAGGATAATGGCGAGGATCACAATCCCGACGCCGCCAACGGTGGCAAGCCCCATATCCAGACGACCGATACCGCGAAGTACCATCTGACCCAACCCGCCGACGGCAATCATCGAGGCGATGACCACCATAGAAAGGGCCAGCATCAGCGTCTGGTTAACGCCCGCCATAATGGTCGGCATCGCCAGCGGTAACTGAACTTTGAACAGCATCTGGCGCGGGCTGGCACCGAATGAGCGCGAGGCTTCAATCAGATCCGCCGGAACCTGGTTAATCCCCAGAATGGTCAGACGGATAATCGGCGGCAGAGCAAAGATGATCGTCACCACCACGCCCGGCACGTTACCGATACCAAATAGCATGACGATTGGCACCAGATAAACAAACGCTGGCGTGGTCTGCATGGCATCAAGCAGTGGACGAATAATTTTCGCCGCTCGCGGACTTCTCGCCAGCCATATCCCCAACGGCAAACCGATGACGATACAGAACAGCAGGGCGGTTAACACCAGCGCCAGAGTCACCATTGCCTGCGACCAGGCACCGATTGCGCCGATGGCAATCAGCGAAACCAGCGTCGCCACACCCATTCCGACCCCGGAAATCTGCCAGGCGATGAGAGCGAAAACGATAATCGCCACCGGTGCGGGCATACCCAGCAGCAATTGCTGGAAACCGTTGAGGATATAATCAACCGGAACGCGCACGCCCTGGAAGACGGGACGGAAATGGGTAACGACCCAGTCGATCCCTTCAGTGACCCAACTGTCGAGCGGGATCAGCGTTTTATGGAACGGATCGAGAATATTAAAATGCTCGACGTTTGGCGCAGGCGTACTGGTCAGCCAGTCAGCACCACCGCCGTCAGTCGGTGCAGTCGTCGGTGTACCCCAGGCGTCTGCGGATTGCGCGGCACTGTCCGCCGCTGGCGTGGTATCCCACGGATTATTTTGATCAGCCATTATTTACCCCCTCACGATCTAAAGCGCGCAGCAGCATTCCTTTCGAAATGATGCCGACATACTGTTGGTCCTCGTCGACCACGGGCACCGCACAGGGTGCCTGTCCGACATGAGAGAGCAACTCGCTAAGAGGCGTTTGTGCATCGACTGCTAACGGCGCATCAATCAGCGCCGCATCAAGACCTTGCTGCTGCGTTAACGCGGTTTTAAGCGAATCGATGGAGACTGCGCCGACAAACTTATTACCGCGTTCGATAACGTAGCCATATTCGCGATCTTCATCCTGCAATAATTTCAGTGCCGAACGTGGGCCGAAGCCAGGGGTTTTACGAATTAAGCCATTCGGTGTCCGGCGGGCAATATCTTTCGCACTGAATACCTGACTAATATCAACGCCACGGAAGAAGGTACGGACATAATCATTCGCCGGATTATTGAGAATTTCATCCGGTGTGCCGACCTGTACCACTTCACCATTTTGCATAATGGCAATTCGGTCGCCAATACGCATGGCTTCATCAAGATCGTGGGAAATAAAGACAATGGTGCGCTGATGTTTCGCCTGTAATTTTACCAGCTCATCCTGCATCTCGGTGCGAATTAATGGATCGAGCGCCGAGAAGGCTTCGTCCATTAATAATATATCCGGATTAATCGCTAACGCGCGGGCTAATCCCACACGTTGACGCATCCCGCCAGAGAGTTCATCCGGGTAGCTGTGGGCATAATTTTCCAGCCCGACCTGACGCAGTGCATCAAGGGCTTTTTCCCGGCGTTCTTCGGCATTAATTCCGGCCAATTCCATACCGAACGCAGTATTGTCCAGCACGGTCATATGCGGCATTAAGGCAAAGGACTGGAAGACCATCGCAATCTTTTTTCTGCGCACCTCACGGAGTTCGGCGTCGGATATTTTGGCAATATCCACACCATCAATCAGCACTTGCCCGCGGGTGGGTTCAATCAGGCGATTGAGAAGGCGTACCATTGTGGATTTACCCGAGCCGGATAATCCCATGATGACAAATATCTCGCCTTCTTCAATGGCCAGACTGGCGTCTTTTACGCCAAGCGATAGCCCAGTTTTTTCCAGAATTTGTTCTTTTGAAAGTCCTTGTTCGATATATTTGAACGCTCGCTGTGGATGCTCGCCAAATATTTTATAAAGATTTTTAATTTCTAATTTAATTGCCATGCAATAGAAAGATTCCTTTATTTGTCTATGTTGATATATTACCCAATGGAAATAGTCACTTTTTTCTACCCTAACATACTGAGAATCTGAGGCAACCCCTGATGGCAAATGTGGCATGAATATTGATGCGAGCAAATCGCCGGAATTTCCCGTGATATAAGGGCTGAGAGCAAATCGAGAAAGTTGATATTTTTTGTCAAAGATAGCGAAAAAACGCCTGAATATTGTGGTTTCAGGCGAATAATGCAACAGAGTATCAGTGTAGATCACCACAAATTATTTGCGTGATAAAAAGCTATTTGGCGGGAATTATTTCCCTGCTGCGGGTAGTGATATTTTTGAAAATAACACCCTCAGAAATTCCAGTCTTCATCTTCTGTTTCAACCGCTTTCCCCATCACATAAGAGGAGCCTGAACCGGAAAAGAAATCGTGATTTTCATCGGCATTCGGCGAAAGCGCGGCGAGGATTGCCGGATTCACTTCCGCCATTTCTGCGGGAAATAACGGTTCGTAGCCCAGATTCATCAAAGCCTTATTGGCGTTGTAACAGAGAAACGCTTTCACATCGTCAGCCCACGGGGTTTCGGCGTACAGCTCATCGGTGTATTGCAACTCGTTGTCGTAGAGTTCCAGCAACAAATCGAAGGCGAAACTCTTCAACTCTTCACGTTGTCCCAGAGATATCTTTTCCATGTTTTTCTGATATTTATAGCCTATGTAGTAACCGTGGACTGCTTCATCGCGGATAATCAGACGGATCAGGTCCGCGGTATTGGTCAGCTTTCCGCGGCTGGAAAAATACATCGGCAGCCAGAAACCGGAATAGAACAAAAAAGATTCAAGAAACACACTGGCGATTTTCTTTTTCAGCGGATCATCACCGCGATAATGTTGCTGAATAATCTGAGCTTTTCGCTGCAACGGTGCGTTTTCTTCACTCCAGGCGTAGGCGGCATCGACATCTTTGGTCTGGCATAGCGTCGAGAAAATCGAACTGTAAGAGCGGGCATGAACCGCTTCCATAAAGCTGATATTCGATAATACCGCTTCTTCATGAGGCGTGAGTGCATCGGGCATCAGAGAAGGCGCGCCGATAACATTTTGCAGCGTGTCGAGCAGCGTCAGGCCAGTAAAAACGCGCATCGTCAGTTGTTGTTCTACGACAGTTAATGTCTGCCAGGCAGGAATATCGTTCGACAGCGGCACCTTTTCTGGTAGCCAGAAATTGCTGGTCAGGCGATTCCACACCTCCAGATCTTTATCGTCAGATATCTTGTTCCAGTTGATGGCGCTGATACGTGAGAGTTTCATAGATATTCCTTAAAGTGCACAGGAGACGCAGCCTTCAATTTCAGTGCCTTCCAGCGCCATCTGACGCAGGCGGATGTAATAGAGCGTTTTGATACCCTTGCGCCAGGCGTAAATCTGCGCTTTGTTGATATCGCGAGTGGTGGCGGTATCGGGGAAAAAAAGCGTCAGCGACAGCCCCTGATCGACATGGCGAGTCGCTTCCGCGTAGGTGTCGATGATCTTTTCTGCGCCAATTTCGTAAGCGTCCTGATACAGCGCCAGATTCTCGTTAGTCATAAACGGGGCAGGGTAGTAAACGCGTCCTGTTTTGCCCTCTTTGCGTATCTCTACTTTCGCCACAATCGGATGAATACTCGACGTAGCATGGTTGATATAAGAGATAGAACCGGTTGGCGGCACCGCCTGAAGATTCTGGTTGTATATGCCGTAGCGCATCACGTCGTCGCGCAGCTGCGCCCACATCTCACGGGTAGGTAACGTAATACCGCTACGGGTAAACAGTTCGCCAACTTTCGCCGTTTTCGGCTGCCAGTTCCCTTGCAGATATTGGCTAAAATATTCACCACTGGCATAGCGTGACTGTTTGAACCCGGCGAAGGTTTCACCGCGTTCGCGTGCCAGCAACATCGAGGTACGCAGTGCATGCCAGGTGATGGCATAGAAATAGAGATTGGTGAAATCCAGTGCTTCCGGCGAACCATAAGCGATGCCTTCTCGCGCCAGATAGCCGTGTAAATTCATCTGCCCCAGTCCGATGGCGTGCGAGGCGGCATTTCCGGCTTCGATGGACGGCACGCTGCGGATATGACTCATATCTGATACTGCCGTTAAACCGCGCACGGCAGTCTCTACCGTGCGGGCAAAATCGGGGGAATCCATGGTGTGCGCAATATTCAACGAACCTAAATTGCAGGAAATATCATGGCCTGTGCGGGTATAGTCGAGATTCTCGTCATACTCTGAGGCGCTGTTAACCTGCAAAATTTCTGAGCAGAGATTACTCATATTTATGCGCCCGGCGATAGGGTTAGCACGGTTTACCGTGTCTTCATACATGATGTAGGGATAGCCGGACTCAAACTGGATTTCTGCCAGTCGCTGGAAGAAATCACGGGCGTTGAGGTATTTTTTGCGAATGCGTTCATCGGCAACCAGTTCGTCATAGTGTTGGCTGATGGCCACATCGGCAAACGGCTTGCCATAAACTCGCTCTACGTCATAAGGCGAAAACAGCGCCATCTGCGCATTCTCTTTTGCCAGATGGAAAGTGATATCCGGGATCACCACGCCAAGCGACAGTGTTTTAATGCGGATTTTTTCGTCGGCATTTTCCCGTTTCGTGTCGAGAAAACGCAGAATATCGGGATGATGAGCATGTAAATAGACTGCACCAGCCCCCTGACGAGCGCCGAGTTGGTTG
This sequence comes from Escherichia sp. AM3, assembly GCF_032029835.1. Lineage (NCBI taxonomy): Bacteria > Pseudomonadati > Pseudomonadota > Gammaproteobacteria > Enterobacterales > Enterobacteriaceae > Escherichia > Escherichia sp. AM3. Next base: position 15,886 of record NZ_JAVUPQ010000048.1, read on the forward strand.
GCATAGGAAAATGCGTCTTCCAGCATTTTCATCACCGGAATTACGCCAGAAGATTGATTTTCAATACGTTTAATTGGCGCGCCCGCTTCTCGCAGATTCGACAGCAAAAATGCTACGCCGCCGCCGCGTTTCGACAGTTGCAGTGCGGAATTTACCGCCCGACCAATCGACTCCATATTGTCTTCAATACGCAGCAAAAAACAGGAAACCAGTTCGCCGCGCTGCTGCTTACCGCAGTTGAGGAATGTTGGCGTGGCTGGCTGAAAGCGTCCTGACAGCATTTCATCTGTCAGTTGCAACGCCAGCGTCTCATCGCCTTGTGCCAGCGTCAGCGCCACCATCGTGACTCGATCGGCAAAATCTTCCAGATAACGTTTACCGTCGAATGTCTTCAACGTATAGCTGGTGTAAAACTTCCATGCCCCGAGGAATGTCTGGAAACGAAAACCGCTGGTGTGTGCGTGGGCAAACAGCGTAATGACAAAGTCGCGAGAGTAGCGATTAAGAACGCTTTCATCATAGTAACCTTCGTTGACCAGCCAGTTCAGGCGCTGCTGCTGGCTACTGAAGGTCACACTGTTCGGACGCACATGCGTCGCAATAAAGGCGTCAACGGCCTGGCGGTCTTTATCGAACTGAATGCGACCTGCGCTATCGTAGAGGTTAAGCATCGCATTCAGCGCGTGGTAATCCATCGTTTCCTGCGTCAGGCATTCTGCGGTTGTCGTTGCCAAAATTCGGTTACTCCTTTACGAACGTTTTCGATATCGCTTTGCGTACCCATGAGTTCAAAACGGTACAGCCACGGCACGCCGCATTTCCGGGCAATCACATCTCCGGCGCGGCCATACGCCTCACCAAAGTTGCGATTACCAGAAGCAATAACGCCGCGAAGCAACGCCCGGTTGTGCTCGTCGTTTAAAAAGCGAATTACCTGTCGTGGCACCGCGCCAGCCGTACCGCCGCCGCCGTAAGAGGGCACGATCAGGATGTAAGGCTCGTCTACCTGAATCCGTTCCCGCTCATTGAGCGGGATGCGCACCGCGGGCAGACCTAAACGTTCGATAAAACGCTGCGTGTTTTCGGAGCTGCTGGAGAAGTAGACGAGCTGGCTCATGCACTGGCCGCGTGTGGCGCTGGATGCAGACGGTTAATCATGTCCGGACGGAAACCAGACCAGCTAAGATCGCCAGCAATCACTACCGGCAACTGACGAAAGCCCTGAGCACGCAACGCTTCTGCCGCTTCAGGAACGCGATCGACATTAATCATTTCAAAATCAAAGCCCCGGTTTTCCATCGCCCGTTTGGTGGCGTGGCACTGAACGCAATCGTTACGAGTGTAAATAGTAATGCGCATGATTCGTATTTCCGTTTAAAATGAAGATACGGCGCGATGATACGCGTCGGGTTGTCTCTCTGTTGATACAGAGATACTAGATGTAGTTGAAAAAAGATTCAACCACACAATATATAGCAAATAGTGGTCGAAATTACCCTGGATATGAGCGTGACGGGGTAGGGGGATTTTTGTGATTCACCAGGCAAAAAGAAACCCCGAAGACAGGCTTCGGGGTCAAAGACGCGTATTTATTATCATTTTTGCACTACGATTTGCGCATGCTTAACAGTGCGCCGATAAAAATACCTACCGCAGCTGCTGTACCCACGCTACACCAGGGTCTTTCACGAACAAAAGAATCCGCGCAGCCAACGGCATCGCGCGCGGCTTGCTGGACGCGAGTACGACCATGCATTCGCGCCCTGGTTTCTTTCAGCAATGCCTGAGCTTTACTGCGTGCGGCTTCAGCTTCCCCTTTGGCGTCGCTGCCCCAGGACTTCAATACAGATTCGAGGCTGTCAGCTAATTGATTGACATCATTCTGGATATCCTGCACGCCATCATCAACGTCGTTGCGGTTCGGTCGGTTAAACATATGATCCCCCATTAGAATTCGATGTAATTTTCAGTGTAGACCATAATTTTCTTAACTGAGGTTCATCGCGGCTTTATGGACTTTTCTGAAAGCGTTGTGAATGCGCAATCAGGTAAGGTAGGCCCGCGGTTGATAATAACGAGGATCAAATATGTATTTACGACCAGACGAGGTGGCGCGCGTACTTGAAAAAGTCGGTTTTACTGTCGATGTGGTAACCCAGAAAGCGTATGGTTACCGCCGTGGGGAAAATTATGTCTATGTTAATCGCGAAGCGCGAATGGGACGTACCGCTCTGGTAATTCATCCAACATTAAAAGAACGCAGTTCGACACTGGCTGAACCCGCTTCCGATATTAAAACTTGCGATCATTACCAGCAATTTCCGCTCTATTTAGCAGGCGAGCGACACGAGCATTACGGTATCCCGCATGGCTTTAGTTCGCGTGTTGCGCTTGAACGTTATTTGAATGGTTTATTTGGCGAAGCCAGTTAAAGACGCGACTGGCGATGCCAGTCGCGAAAAGAAGAGTCAGGCTTTTACCTGCTGGTAACGGCTGACTTTAAACAGTCGGCGGCAATAATCGAGGAAGTAGCCATAAACCGCCCCCATCAACATCGAAACAACGATGTTTGAACTGACCGCCGCCATAATCTGATGCCAGTCTGCGCCCACCACTAACAAGATCGCCACATACACCGGTGACTGGAACGTCACATAAGCCAGGATATCCGCCAGATTTTTTATCCAGCCCGACGGGCTAACTTTGCGTGCCGCGCGCATAAACAGATCACGGTACATACCGTATGGCCATGCAATTAAGATGTTCACCGGAATCGCTACCAATCTGGAATAAAAAGACTGTTCGAAGCTCATTCCGGAGAGGAAAACTTCAATACACATGTTCACGACAGAACAGTAAACAACCATCGCGAACGTATCTGCAACTGCATGACGCAAGCGTGACTGCGGTGAGAACATGCTAATGCTCCTTAATAAAAGCGTAATGGGATGTTAATGGAGATGAAAACAGTGGATCTCATTGCCATCTGCATTTTCGCATAGCGTATATCGCTGGCTATGACTAATCAATTAGTGAAAAATTTTTATTTAGTCAGTTTTTGTAGATAAAATATTCCGTAACGGCTCGTTTTTTGTACATTGTGGATTTTTACATGCCGATATGATTTATTTTCAATTAAATCAATTAGATATGACCTTTCCTTTAATTTCACTAATGAAAGTTTGGGGGTGAGGTAACGCTATAAGCGTAGAGAATTCGGTGTATGTCGTGACCGTGTCATTTACAGTATTTTTTATGCCAGAAAATGTACATTAACAGCAGAAAGCACCAGTGAGGGGTGTTTTCTTTTATTCTGTTATATTGCATTTTTATTCACTTCGGTTTTGTCAGGCTTGCGGAATTAGCGAGCAGAGAGCGCCGTTCTGTTCACCAATAATCTAAATTACTCATCAAAATGGCTAATATATAATCTTGAAATTATTCTGAGAGTTTCAGAAAATAACAGCTGAAATAATCTCGCGCAGGACTGTAAATAGATTAAATTTTGTGGAAATATAATAAGTGATCGCTTACACTACGCGACGAAATACTTTTTTGTTTTGGCGTTAAAAGGTTTTCTTTATTATGTCCGTAATGTTACAAAGTTTAAATAACATTCGCACTCTCCGTGCGATGGCTCGCGAATTCTCCATTGACGTTCTTGAAGAAATGCTCGAAAAATTCAGGGTTGTCACTAAAGAAAGACGTGAAGAAGAAGAACAGCAGCAGCGTGAACTGGCTGAGCGTCAGGAAAAAATTAGCACCTGGCTGGAGCTGATGAAGGCTGACGGAATTAACCCGGAAGAGTTATTAGGTAATAGCTCTGCTGCTGCACCACGCGCTGGTAAAAAACGCCAGCCGCGTCCGGCGAAATATAAATTCACCGATGTTAACGGTGAAACTAAAACCTGGACCGGTCAGGGCCGTACACCGAAGCCAATTGCTCAGGCGCTGGCAGAAGGTAAATCTCTCGACGATTTCCTGCTCTAATTACTGAGGCCGGATGTCGCTGCTAGGGCGCGTCCGGCGTCGCTTCTCAAGCTCGTTGGTTCCACGGCATCTTATCTAACAACCTTGCCATTCCACAAAAACCGCTGATTCCTGCAAACAGTAACCCGGCACCAACAAAGCCACTTAATAAGAAGAAACCGCTATTTACGGTATAACCCAGTACAACGCCGATTAATATTAAACCACCCGCAGCGATCTGCACCTGGCGCATTAACGGCAAGGGTTGAGATTTATTTACCGCTACTGGCAATCCAGCTCTTTTCCAGCCATCAATCCCATCTTCGAGTAAAAATATTTCTGCGGGGGCGGCAATCGCTGCTAATTTATCGGCATTATTACTGGTGCGTTTACCTGCCTGGCAGTGGAATATAATTTGCTCGTGACGTAATTTAGCCGGAAGACCTGACTGTTCCAGCACGGATAATGGAGCCAGATCTGCTTCAGGAATATGTTCACGAAGATATTCATCAGCATCACGAATATCGATTAACTTTGCGCCGCGTGCGATTAATTCTTGTGCATCATGCGGCGAAATGGTTGTCAAAGCCATAGTGACTCCTTACGGACAATAGACATTTTTCAGGGTGGCGATAATGGCATTTACCGCCTCATTTTTAATGGAATATAGAATGCGTTGGGCATCCCGTTGGCTGTCGATAAGCCCTTCGTCCCGCATACGAGCGAGATGCTGTGATGTCGCAGAGGCACTCAGTCCGGTAATGCGCGTCAGCTCTCCCGCGCTGGTGCCGGGGGAACCGCTAAGCATGCACAGAATCAGCAATCGTTTAGGATGGCTCATTGCTTTCAATAAGGCCGCTGCCTGTTCGGCACTGGCCTGTAATTGCGCGAGTTCAGTCATATTTATTTAAGTATTTTCTAAATTAAGTAAACTCTAAACTAAAAATGCAACATATACCAGCCTCAGCAGCGTAAATGAGAGTAAAAGCGTAAGCTGAAACTGGCAGGCTCCGCTAAAATTACTACGCTTAAGAGATAAAATCTCTTTTTAAACAATGAGTAATTTTCTTATAGGGAGTACATATGGGTTTCTGGAGAATCGTCATCACCATCATTCTGCCGCCGCTCGGCGTGCTGCTCGGTAAAGGGTTCGGTTGGGCGTTCATTATTAATATTCTGCTGACACTGCTTGGGTATATCCCCGGTTTGATTCACGCGTTCTGGGTGCAAACCCGCGATTAAACCTGTGCTCACCCCCGCGGCGTTAACGCGCCGCGTTCCTCTGCTACACTTTCTGAGTGTTTCCGTTAACGAATGAGGTAGCTATGGGTCTGTTCAATTTTGTGAAAGATGCCGGAGAAAAACTCTGGGACGCGGTTACAGGTCAGCACGATAAAGACGATCAGGCGAAGAAGGTGCAGGAGCATCTGAGCAAAACCGGTATACCTGATGCCGATAAAGTGAACATTCAAATTGCCGACGGCAAAGCGACGGTCACTGGTGACGGCCTGAGTCAGGAGGCGAAGGAGAAAATCCTTGTTGCGGTGGGGAATATTTCCGGTATTGCCAGTGTTGATGATCAGGTGAAAACGGCGACACCAGCCACTGCCAGCCAGTTTTATACCGTTAAGTCTGGCGACACTCTGAGTGCCATTTCCAAACAGGTCTACGGTAACGCTAATCTGTACAATAAAATCTTCGAAGCGAATAAACCGATGCTAAAAAGCCCGGATAAAATTTATCCGGGGCAAGTGTTGCGTATTCCGGAAGAGTAGTTAATTGCCAGCCATCGCCTGCTGGATAATGGGAATTGGCGTCAGTAAATGCTGGCGCATTAACTCACTGGCGCGCGCGGTATCTCGCGCCAGTACCGCCGCAGTCAGGGTCTGGTGCTGATCGTGTTTATCCTCCAGCATTTCTACCGAAAGCACCGTTCGCCGCAGCCAGATAAATCGATAGCGCGCCGCCAGATCAAACAACCGTTCACGCATTTGCAGCAAATAGTGAGAACCACAGCCCGCCACAATTGCTGTATGAAACGCCTGATGACGCAGATCCCACTCATCAAGCATTTTCTCGCTGGCGTCACAGGCCTCCAGCTTACTCAGCAGATGCGCTTTTGCGAGAACGTCTGCCTCCCATTCATCGCCACCGCGGGCAATCGCCAGACTGACCAGCATCGCTTCCATATTGGCGCGGGCGTCGAAAATATCGAGCAGCTCCTGCTCTGACATAGACGCCACCCGATACCCTTTTTGATTCACCACCGTGACCAGCCGTTCCGCCACCAGTTGCGAAAGAGCTTCCCGTAACGGCCCAACGCCAAGTGCATAACGCGATGTCAGCAAACTCATTCGTAATTTTTCATCCGGTTGAAAATTACCGCGAATAATATCGTTCTTCAGCCAGCGATAGCCATCCAGAGACGTAATGGTCATGGTGTGACTCCTGATCATGATCAGCGCGTATTATGAACGGGTGTTTTTTGCCACAATACCAGCTTTTTCCAGCGAGCCATAATTGGCACGGTACAGATAATCCCTATCGCTAATAAGCCGGTGGAGATCACTTCTAACTGTTGCGCCGGACGGAATAGCATCACTACCAACACAAAGGTAATAAAGCCGATGACTAGCCAGGTGAGCCACGGATAAAGCCACATTCGCAAGCGAATTTCGCTTCCTTCTGCTCGCAGAATTTTGCGCATCCGCAACTGTGAAACGGCGATGACTAAATAAACCAGCAGGGCGATAGCGCCGGAGCTGTCGATCAGAAATTTAAATACCTTCGCAGGCGCGTAATAGTTCACCACCACCGTTAAGAATGCCGCGCCGGTGGAGAGTAACACCGCCACGTACGGGGTTTTACTGCGGTTGATTTTACCCATTACCGCGGGAGCATCACCGCGACGACTTAAGGAGTAGAGCATCCTTGACGCGGTATACAGCGCCGAGTTCAGGCAACTGGTTACGGAAAGTAATATCACGCAGTCCATGATTAATTTCGCATGGGGAATATTGAGCAATTCCAGTACCGAGCGATAAGAACCGACGGCTTTTAGTCCGGGCATATTCCACGGAATTAATGCCACGACGACAAAAATAGAACATAAATAGAAGATAGAAATACGCCAGATAACCGAGTTGGTGGCGCGGACAATATGTTTTTCCGGCGTGTCGGATTCCGCGGCGGCAATGGTGACAATTTCTGCGCCCATAAACGAGAACATGGTGATCAACATCGCGCTTAATACCGCACCGAAACCGTTGGGCATAAAGCCGCCGCTATCCCACAATCTTGAGATCCCGCTCACTTCGGCATACGGGTAAAAACCGCTAATTGCGACTGCACCAAGGAAAATAAAGGCCAGGATAGCGATGACTTTGCACAGCGCCAGCCAGAACTCAAATTCGCCGTAGTTTTTAACGCTTAATAAGTTACTGCCAGTTAAGGCGAGGGTAATGACGAGGGAAAATAACCAGATGGGAATGCCTGGAACCCATGAGTGCAGGATCATGGCGGCGATGTTGGCTTCCAGCGGGATAACCAGTACCCAAAACCACCAGTACAACCAGCCGATGGTATAGCCCGCCCAGCGACCAATGGCTTTATCGGCATAGGTGGAAAACGAACCGGTATCGGGCGTGGCAACCGCCATTTCCGCCAACATCCGCATAATCATAACCACCAGTAGCCCGGCGAACAGATAGGCCAGTAATACCGCCGGGCCCGCTTCGGCGATGGCGACGCTGGAACCGACAAACAGACTTGCGCCGATAACACCGGCAATAGACAACATGGTGACGTGGCGTGACTTCAGCCCGCCGCCTAACTCATGTGGTTGCGATGATTGCCCCATCCTGAATCCTCTCGAAAGTGTGTCACTTGGGAGAGCGCCCCGACATTTCCCGCGCCGGGTCACGCGTATAATTGTTATTGATTCTTTTTGCCGGAGAGCGGCTCCGCCTTACCCGGCCAACATAGATTTCTTCCTGTTCACGTACAGATTGTCGGATGCGGCGTAAACGCCTTATCCGACCTGGATCCCCGTAGGCCGGACAAGACGCGCAGCGTCGCCTCCGGCATAGGAGCGGCGCTACTGCTTCGCCTCATCAAAACACTGGCTGATGATCTCCAGACCCTGACGGATCTGAGCGTCTTCAATGGTGAGCGGTACAAGGATGCGCAGCACGTTGTAATACGGGCCGCAGGAGAGAAGAATCAGGCCTTTATCGCGGGCGCGAGCCACGATCTCGGCGGTGAGTTTGGCGTCCGGCTTGTTGTGATCGCCGTCTTCAAACAGCTCAATGGCGATCATCGCCCCCAGCCCGCGTACGTCGCCGATCTCCGGGTGTTTTTCGGCTATCGCCAGCAATCCGTCTTTCAACTTCTGCCCCAGATCGTTGGCTTTTTGCAGCAGATTTTCCTGCTCAAACACCTTCAACACTTCCAGCGCAGCCACGCAGGCAATCGGGTTACCCGCATAGGTGCCGCCCAGACCGCCTGGAGCGACGGCATCCATTACTTCCGCGCGCCCGGTGACGCCCGCCAGCGGGAAGCCGCCCGCGATCGATTTCGCAAAGGTGGTAAGATCCGGCGCAACGCCCATCTGCTCCATCGCAAACAGCGTGCCGGTACGCCCCGCGCCGCTCTGCACTTCATCGGCAATCAGCATGATCCCGTGCTCGTCACACAGAGCGCGTAAACGCTGCATAAAGGCTGGCGACGAGGCGTAGAAACCGCCTTCGCCCTGAACCGGCTCAATCACGATGGCGGCGATATCTTCCGGCGCGGCATCATTTTTGAAGATCCGGTGGATGCTGGCGATAGCGTCATCCTCGCTTATGCCGTGCAGCGGGCAAGGATAAAGCGCGCGATAAACATGACCCGGCATCAGCCCCATGCCCGCAGAGTACGGATTCACCTTGCCGGTCAGCGCCAGCGTGTAATGCGTGCGCCCGTGATACGCGCCGCTAAAAGCGATGGTGCCGCTACGTTTGGTGGCGGCGCGGGCGATTTTCACCGCGTTTTCCACCGCTTCAGAACCTGTGGTGACCAGCAGCGTTTTCTTGGCAAAATTGCCTGGCACCTTCTGATTCATAATCTCGCACAGCTCCAGATACGGCTCGTAGGCCAGCACCTGGAAGCAGGTGTGCGACAGTTTTTTCAACTGCGCTTCCACCGCAGCCACCACTTTCGGATGCAAGTGCCCGGTATTGAGCACCGCAATCCCGCCCGCGAAATCAAGATACTCACGGCCTTCAACGTCCCACACCCGGCAGTTTTCCGCGCGGTCAGCGAAAATCGGGTGAATTTGCCCAACACCACGGGGAATCGCCTGACTGCGGCGCTGCATTAACTCTTTATTGCTGCTCATTCGCGTTCTCCAGTTAAAGACCGATGCACATATATTTGATTTCTAAGTAATCTTCGATGCCATACTTCGAACCTTCACGACCCAGACCCGAGGCTTTAATGCCGCCGAACGGGGCCACTTCATTGGAAATGATGCCGGTATTGATGCCGACGATGCCGTACTCCAGCGCTTCGCCCACGCGGAAGACGCGGCTTAAATCACGGGCGTAGAAATAGGCGGCAAGGCCAAACTCGGTGTCATTGGCTTGCGCAATCACATCGGCTTCATCTTTAAAACGGAACAGTGGGGCGAGGGGGCCGAACGTCTCTTCTTTCGACACTTTGGCGTTGGCTGGAACGTCCACCAGAATGGTCGGCTGGAAGAAGTTGCCGCCGCGTTCATCCGCTTTACCGCCGCAAACCACACGCGCACCTTTCTCCAGCGCATCGGCAATATGCTCTTCCACTTTTGCTACCGCTTTTTCATCGATCAGCGGCCCGATGGTGACGCCTTTCTCCAGCCCGTCGCCGATGTGCAATTTGCTCACCGCCTGCTGCAATTTTTCGGCAAAGCGGTCATACACGCCGTCCTGCACGTATAAACGGTTGGCGCAGACGCAGGTTTGCCCGGCGTTGCGGAATTTCGAGGACAGCGCACCTTCCACGGCTTTGTCGAGGTCGGCATCGTCAAAGACGATAAACGGCGCGTTGCCGCCCAGCTCCAGCGACACTTTTTTGATGTCTTTCGCGCACTGTTCCATTAACTGGCGGCCAATTTCGGTCGAACCGGTAAACGACAGCTTGCGCACCAGCGGGTTGCTGGTCAGTTCGTTACCCACCGCGCCCGCCGAACCGGTGACCACGTTAAATACCCCAGCCGGAATGCCCGCGCGAATCGCCAGCTCCGCCAGCGCCAGCGCAGAGAACGGCGTCTGACTGGCAGGCTTCAGCACCATGGTGCAGCCTGCCGCCAGCGCCGGACCGGCTTTGCGGGTAATCATCGCCGCCGGGAAGTTCCACGGCGTGATAGCTGCGGTGACGCCAATCGGCTGCTTGATAACAATCAGGCGCTTATCGGCCTGATGACCAGGAATGGTGTCGCCATAAATGCGTTTGCCTTCTTCAGCAAACCACTCAATAAAGGAGGCGGCGTAGCTAATTTCGCCTTTCGCTTCAGCCAGCGGTTTGCCCTGTTCTAGGGTCATCAGGCGCGCTAAATCGTCCTGATGCTCCATCAACAAATTGAACCAGTTGCGCAGAATGTTGGCGCGTTCTTTGGCGGTGAGCGCACGCCAGGCGGGCAGAGCGCGGTTGGCGGCGTCGATAGCGGCGCGGGTTTCATCAGCGCCCATTTTGGGTACGCTACCCAGCTTGTCGCCGTTCGCCGGATTGGTGACATCGATGACCTCGCCATTGTTGGCGTCCAGCCATTCCCCGTTAATCAACGCCTGCTGGCGGAATAATTTACTGTCGTTAAGTTTCATTGTTACGTCCTGTTTTCAAAGGTTATTGATTAAATGCGGCGTGTAAGGCATCCACACTACGTGCCGCTCGCAGCGTGCGTCCGGGGTTACTCTGGCTTGCCAACAGCGTTTGTACCTTGCTGACAATATGCGCACCAATAGGAATTGCTGATGTCGCTGCCGGGGAGGGCGCATTGCAGGTGTGGATCGTGCGCGGGGTGGTGACAAACAGAAAATCGTCAATCAGCTTGCCGTCCGGCGATACCGCCTGCGCCCGCACACCGGCGGGCCAGGGCTGGAGATCGCTTAACGAAAGCCGGGGACAATACTTTTGCACCAGCCGCAGATAGCCGCTTTTGCACAGCGAGTTTTTCATCTCGCCCAGTCCTGAGCGTAGATGGTTTTGCAGCACCCGGCGAATCCCCGACGAGCCCAAAATTTCCAGCGTGTCGCTAAACGAGAAGTCGCGCTTGTGGTAGCCTTCGCGTTTAAAAGCCAGCACCGCGTTTGGCCCGACGGTCACGCTGCCATCGATCATTCGGGTGAGATGCACGCCCAAAAATGGCATCGCGGGGTCGGGAATGGGGTAAATCAGGTGGTTAACAATCTGGTTATGCTCCGGCGCAAGGCGGAAATACTCACCACGGAACGGGCAGATGATAAAGCCCGGTTCGAGTCCGAGCATTTTCACCAGCCGGTCAGCCATCAGCCCGGAACAGCTAATCAGCGTCGATGCTTCATATTCGCCGCCCTGGCGGGTACGTATCACCACGCCGTTTTTATGCTCACTGAGGCCGCTGACTTCGGCGTTATAGATAATCTCGCCGCCTCTGGCCTGGAAAATTTTTGCCATCGCCGCCGTTACTTCGCGGTAGCTGACAATGCCGCTGGACGGCACAAAAATACCGCCAAGCCCGGTGATATTCGGTTCGCGCTCGCGCAGTTCATCGGCGTTTAACCACTCGCGCTCGATACCGTTTGCCGCCGTGCGTTCCCACAACGCGCGCATCCGTTCCATTTCGAGTTCAGAGGTGGCGACCAGCATCTTGCCGCAGTTGTCATAGCGAATGCCGTTTTGATCGCAAAAGGCTTTAGTGGCGCGGTTTCCCGCCAGGCAAAACTGTGCCTTCAGGCTACCGGGCGTGTAATAAACCCCGGCATGGATCACGCCGCTGTTGTGGCCCGTCTGGTGACAGGCCGGGCCGGACTCTTTTTCCAGCAACGCAATGCGGGCGTCCGGGTAGACATCAATCAGTTGCATGGCGGTCGACATGCCGATGATGCCACCGCCAATAATCACAAAATCATACATCCGCTCAATTCCTTTGCGCTACTGATGCGTCTGGTAGTGGTGAGTGGCGTAAGCGAAATAGCCACGCTGACGCATCAGTTCACGGCGCAGATCCGGGTGCGGAGTAAAGCGGTCGCGACCGTGCAGCCAGAACAGGTTGTTAATCAACAGGAATTTGCCAACGGGAACGGGCACAGAAAGAATGCCTTTGCTGGTTTCAATGGCGTCCGAAAGCTCGCTCAACCACACGCCTTCTTCGAAGTCTTTTGGCTGGACGAACTGGTCGATATAACGCATCACCGGGCGACCCTGTTGATCAACGTCGAACACCGGATGGAAAACATCTTTGCTGACGTTTTTACTCGGCGGCGCGGCAAAGCGCATTGGGCGACGCGCCAGCGGGTGGCGGAAATAGTGGTCCAGATGTTCCCAGTCATCGAGATGCAGCAGCAACGAATTTCCACCCTGCATGTTTTGCTCATCGATTTTCATCATCAGCACGTAATCGGTGATCTCTTCGACATACGTGCCGTCGTTGTGCAGTTCCATCACGCGGTGCGGCTGACGCAGATAGCTGTCTGAGTTATCGACATTTTTCACCACGAAACGCGCGTAATACTGACCGCTCATCGCATCGAAATTTGAGCGACCAATCAGATGCGCTACCGCCGTTGCCAGCTTCACCATCTCATCTGCCTGCGCCACATCATCGATACCCACCGCATTGATCAACAGCGCACCTTCAGCACGGTTTAGCAGGGTCTTCAACAGCAATGGTTGCAGCTGATTCGCACACAGATCGTCAAGAATTTTGCCTACCCGAAAACGCAGAAACGATTTGTACTCCAGCGCCTGCACGGGCCATTCGGCAACCTGTTCGAGAAACTGTTTGGTCGTCTGTTCGGTGAAGGTGAGTTCCAGCAGACGCGGGGATTGCGCCGACGGGATGAGAGTGAATCCGCTATAGTCCTGGCCTGAATCGACAGCGTTATTGTGTACGGCGGTCAGTGCATTCATCAGAAGCGATCCTCTTATGAGATGTAGGGTGACATGGCGATGCTCATTTCGTAGCCATAATCTAAAAATATCTACATTTCTGAAAAATGCGCACAAAAGCGACATATTGTTTTCTTATTGTGATCAAAAGCAACAAATTAGTAACATTTAACGTAGGGTATTAAGGCAAAGTGAGACAGGAAATGAATAACTAAAGCAACAGGTTAGGGGGAGTTAACATTAGAGAACAGATTATCTGGTCGATAAAAAACAGTAAATGGCTTCACTGCAAAATGACCGTTAGTAAACTAAACATATTATCTGCCCCGTTTTATCGGGGCAGATATAACATTAAATTATAAATAGAGATAGTTCGGCGGTTCTCCTGTTTTCCCTAAAAGAAGAGCGCTACGCCCAGGAATATTGATATTTAGAGTTCCGCCTCTAAGCGTAAATACTTTACCAGGGGGGATAATTTTTCGGGTATTATTAATAATAATGTTAACGCTATTACTCCCCATGTTTTTGTATATTCCAGGTTGCAATTTGTTAGGCCAGGTACCTTCAACTTCTTCGTTTCCTTTATTTATTATAACTAGTCCATCATGAGGAGAGTGATTAATGTTCACAGAATCCCCACGACTAAAGGCCAGAACGTTTTTAGTTGCAAATACACCCTCAAATGCGCTCCATATTCCTGCTTTATCTATATATAATGCGTGGAATTCATTGTAGAGCTGCTGATAGGTAGAGCAACCTTTATTAAGCCACGCCTCATCGCCAACACGCGTCGACCCATCATAATTTTTAATTTCAGTCGTTGATTTTAATACTTGGCCATCCCAGTAAACTAAAGGCCTGCTGAACGGGAGAGCGGCCATATATGCCATTGCTAATTGTTCATCTTGTTGATGGTTAAATAGAAAGTCATTGAAAAGATTGCCATTGTTAGGAAAATCGTGGTTAATGTTAATCAATATCCGTCTTTTTGATGGGATGCTTGAGATTGTGGAACCCGGTTTTGATGCAAGGGTTTGGAGATCTCCACCAAATGAAAAGGCTTTTATCGTTTTCATGAGCAATGAAAAATCAATGGCGCTTAAATCATCTCTTTCATAAAGCAGTGATGACATTTGTTGTTCATCCAACTGACAAGTTACCAGATATTCCATGTAATTCATAACGGCTTTTTTATGATATTTTGGGTTAAATAAGTTAGTATTGTGTAACCGCTCATTATAATTTTTAAGCGGTGGGGTTATTGATCTTTCTATTTGTTCATGTTTTGAGTGTTTTGCCGCATCATAACGTAAACCTCGTACGCCATATTTTCGCATTTCACGAACGTATTGATTTTGCAACATAATAACCTGGTCACTTTTGGGTGTTGTTTTAGGCATTCCATTTAAACGCTTTTCTTTTAATGCATGGAGGTTTTCCCATTCATCCTTAGAGATGTTATCTTTACTTGCTTCGAAGTCTTTTGCAGTGAGATGTATATCTTCTGGATGGATTTGTTTACGTTCTTTTGTTACTGGATCTATAGTAAATGGAATCAAAACCTGACCTTGCCAATAGCCAGGGATATCACTTTCTATATCTTTACTGATCTTCGCTCGTATATCAGCAGAGGGATAATCCAGGTCATTTTTACCACTACCCCCGATTCCCATAAAGTTAAAGGTATAATCAGGAATGATATCGATACCAAATTTTTTAGCATCTTTAACCAATGCGATAAAATTCTGCAAATCTCCCATTGGATTGTGGATGGTACAAAGATCTTCGGGTTGATAAGCGTGAAACCAGTAACCTTTTTCTTCTTCGGGAGTTTCTGGTCCGTCGGCACGGAAAGTTGTCACTGGAGGGATTTGTATATACCCATAATGGCAACGTGCAAATTCAGACATATTTTCTCTGATCTGCTGGTAGGTGGCATTAAAAGCATGAAGAATCGCTTCGCCAGGTTTTTTGGGGGTGATGATTTCACATTGTGATTTCTGAACAGTAGTAAGAGATTTACGCTCAAGTGTTTGCCGTAGATGTTCTGGATTGATTAATATTTTAAATGTTTCTTGCTGTCCGGAAGGTGACGTCACGTTAATATTATATACATCGGCTGCCAGCTCATAGTCAGGAATGTTAATAGCATATGCAACATATTTATCTTTTGGGGAAGGTTTGTCAGATATAATGTGGGTGAAGTGTTCAGCAGGACCATACTGATAAACACCGCTGTTATCACCTCTTTCAATCATTGTATCTCGTTGATAAACCCATGTTTTTCCTTCTCCTATCCTGTCTGGCGCTGTAATGCTACGCTGTGCTGCTTTATTCAACTCTCGATAAGTTGTATCTGGAGAAAGGGAAATTTTATAATCGTTTTTTAACAGATCATTAATAACTTTTTCTGCGTGAAAAGTTGATATAATTTCTCTGTCTTTTAATCCTTGAGGGTAAACTCCACAAGAATTAATAATATTTGTTATACAGTTTAGATATTCTAATGTATTTAATTTGGAATTTAGATCCCCGTCAGTAATGTTCCATGATAACAATGTGGGGTTGTCGATAGGTAAATTTCTGGGTCCTGGTTTTATAGAAAACATAATAAAGTTCCTCTAATGGTAGAGTAATATGATGTATACGGAAACATAAAAATGTTTAATTGTTGTGAAAGTAATTGCAAACAGATGTCCTACTTTTATCCAATATTTATATGGAAAAGGATAATGCTTAAATCTGTTTTATTAATTATCGATGTGGTCTGGAGAGGCAACTGTCAAAAATCGCTCATACGAAACTAATGATTAGCAGAATAAGATCTATGAAAGAATATATTGCTATACGAAGTTTATTTTTATGGAGTGAAAAGTAACAGATATCATAATGATGCGAAAACTCTTCAGCTAATGTAATAAAGTTATATTATTAGATACAAAATCATTACAAAGTATCATTGAATCGATGATAACTATAGATAGTGCTAATTATTAACATTTGCTTGTTGACTGCGAGTATCGACTTTGCGAATGGAGGCGGTGTCGGGTTTTATGTCGCGTGTAATCACGACCCAAGGTGAATGGGAACGCATAAAAATCTGTTATTTACATCATATGATCATCATGTTTATTGCGTGGTTTATAAGTATTGTTATTGCACACTCAAGGCCCTTTAGCTCAGTGGTTAGAGCAGGCGACTCATAATCGCTTGGTCGCTGGTTCAAGTCCAGCAAGGGCCACCAAATCATTATTTACGTATCAGGAAGAGTTAAGGGTACAAGGGGTACTCGATGGCGGTCTATATTTCATGACTAACGCCATTTCAAGGAAGAAGTGCGGTGGGTGGTTTCGAATGAGGGCTGGTGTTTTGGTACGTGGCACGCCACTGCAATGTATTTATCCATCAGTACTCATTCAAAAGTACCTGGAAAAAATGCCTGCTATGCCAAGCGGGCAAATTGCTTACATGTGGAATTAAGTAATTAACGATAAAGCCAGAGTATTATCATTTATTATACCCCTTCATTTAATCAGGTTAATTACTCAAATCACTGAACTATTCTCTGTTCGCTCACTGATGATAAGTGAGTACCACAACCAATGTATGTAGAACAATGCCGTAGAGTAAGGATGAAATGTCTCTGCCACGCCTTAAACATCTACTACTGACCAGAACACCCGCCGCAGGCAGATGAGTTTTGTGAGCGTTACAGGAGCGTGGCTATGCTCATTAACCAACGCTATTGAGATATAAATTTCTAACACTTGAAAAACGATTTTCACTAATAAATTATAACGGTTTTTTTTATCATACAGCGAAATAACCTTTTGTTTATTAAATTTAACATTCCTGTGCTAATTTAATTAAAAGTTCCATGCGTAGCAAGTGAAGCAGTTAATGTCAGTAATTGTCTCAAATGAGCGTTTTTTTATAGTGACAAACAGTAATAACATTAAAAATAGCCATGTAGACATTAATTGAGGAATAGACAATGTTAGTTAGTAAAAGCAACGGATTTAACGCTAGCGCAGTTTTGGGTAGTGGAAGTTATAATGAAAATAAATCTTCTAAACACATGGAGCTACTAGCTCATAGTATTTTAAAATTAATTTGTAAGGAAGCTGCATCAGAGACGTATCGCGGTGCTCTTGAAACTTTACAAAAAATGATGTCTGATGATCTTACCCAGCAATAGTGGACACGCGGCTAAGTGAGTAAACTCTCAGTCAGAGGTGACTCACATGACAAAAACAGTAT
>NZ_JAVUPQ010000049.1:0-33043 GCF_032029835.1 Escherichia sp. AM3
GGGTGGAGCAGCCTGGTAGCTCGTCGGGCTCATAACCCGAAGGTCGTCGGTTCAAATCCGGCCCCCGCAACCAATTATTGAACACCCTAACGGGTGTTTTTTTGTTTCTGGTCTCCCATAAAAAAGCGCCATTCAGCGCCTTTTTATCATCCCCTTCTCGCCAGCGTCGCCCCATCGGCAAAATACGCTTTAATCCCCGCAAGAATAGACTCCGCAACTTCCTGCTGGAAAGTCGCCGTTTTCAGTTTACGCTCTTCCTCAACGTTACTGATAAACGCCGTTTCGACCAGAATGGAGGGAATATCTGGTGCCTTTAGTACGGCAAACCCGGCCTGTTCAACTTGATTTTTATGCAGCTTGTTGATTTTACCGAGCTTATTCAGTACCGCTTTACCAAACTTCAGGCTGTCGGCAATGGTCAGCGACTGTACCATATCGAACATGGTGTGGTCGACATAGCGGTCACCGCTTTTGCTCACGCCACCAATCAAGTCCGAGGCGTTCTGGGTTTGTGCCAGATATTTTGCCGCAGTACTGGTTGCACCTTTGGTTGAGAGCGCAAACACAGAGGAACCGCTCGGCTGACGACTGGTAAAGGCGTCGGCATGGATAGAGACAAACAGGTCAGCACGCTGTTTCTGGGCTTTTGCTACGCGCACTTGCAATGGAATGAAGATGTCTTCATTGCGCGTCATGTACACCTTCATATTGCCCTCTTTCTCGATCAGAGAGCGCAAACGGCGAGCTATTTGCAATACCACATCTTTTTCGCGCGTTTTGTATTTCCCCACCGCACCGGAGTCTTCGCCACCGTGGCCAGGGTCAAGCATAATGACAATCGGACGATCGCGCCCTGCTTTACCCGGTTGTGGACCACTTTGCGCTGGCGGCACCTGCTTTTCGAGGTCGCCTTTGTTGTAATCCTCCAGCAGCGCCAGCAGCGGGTCCTGCATATCCTGTGCATTGGCCGGATAGAGGTCCATCACCAGACGCTCTTTAAACCCGGCGACCGGCGCAAGGGCAAACAGCTGCGGTTTTACGTTTTGCTTTAATTCAAAAACCATCCGTACGGTTTGCGGGTCAAATTGCCCGACGCGCGCCGACTTGATGAACGGGTCGTCTGCACGAATTTGTGTCGCCATCCCCTTGAGTACCGAGTTCAGGTTTACATCTTCGATATCCACCACCACGCGTTCAGGGTTACTCAACGCGAACTGCTTATATTTCAGCTGACGATTTGATTCCACCGTCACGCGGGTGTAGCTGGACGCAGGCCAGACGCGCACCGCCACGACCTGGCTGACCGCAGCCAGACTGACCTGACTTACGCTCAATAGCCACATGGCACCCGCGCCTTGCAGTAAACGACGACGGCTGATTGCAGTGTTGGATCCTGACATGCCTCTCCCGAGCAAAAGAAATCTAAGCTGTGTAACAAGTAAACGACTAATTTGACCGGAAACTTTAGCGAAAGACGCATAATCTGTCATCTAATAAACGGTAAACATTCTTTTTATATTCACGGCATTACTGATAAAAAAGTCGCTCTCGCATAAAATTTACACTTGCACCCTGCGAAAAGACAGAATAAAAATACACTAATTTCGAATAATCATGCAAAGAGGTGTGCCGTGGTAAAGGAACGTAAAACCGAGTTGGTCGAGGGATTCCGCCATTCGGTTCCCTATATCAATACCCACCGGGGAAAAACGTTTGTCATCATGCTCGGCGGTGAAGCCATTGAGCATGAGAATTTCTCCAGTATCGTTAATGATATCGGGTTGTTGCACAGCCTCGGCATCCGTCTGGTGGTGGTCTATGGCGCACGTCCGCAGATCGACGCAAATCTGGCTGCGCATCACCACGAACCGCTGTATCACAAGAATATACGTGTGACCGACGCCAAAACACTGGAACTGGTGAAGCAGGCTGCGGGAACATTGCAACTGGATATTACTGCTCGCCTGTCGATGAGTCTCAATAACACGCCGCTGCAGGGCGCGCATATCAACGTCGTCAGTGGCAATTTTATTATTGCCCAGCCGCTGGGCGTCGATGACGGCGTGGATTACTGCCATAGCGGGCGTATCCGGCGGATTGATGAAGACGCGATCCATCGTCAACTGGACAGCGGTGCAATAGTGCTAATGGGGCCGGTCGCTGTTTCAGTCACTGGCGAGAGCTTTAACCTGACCTCGGAAGAGATTGCCACTCAACTGGCCATCAAACTGAAAGCTGAAAAGATGATTGGTTTTTGCTCTTCCCAGGGCGTCACTAATGACGACGGTGATATTGTCTCCGAACTTTTCCCTAACGAAGCGCAAGCGCGGGTAGAAGCCCAGGAAGAGAAAGGCGATTACAACTCCGGTACGGTGCGCTTTTTGCGTGGCGCAGTGAAAGCCTGCCGCAGCGGCGTGCGTCGCTGTCATTTAATCAGTTATCAGGAAGATGGCGCGCTGTTGCAAGAGTTGTTCTCACGCGACGGTATCGGTACGCAGATTGTGATGGAAAGCGCCGAGCAGATTCGTCGCGCAACAATCAACGATATTGGCGGTATTCTGGAGTTGATTCGCCCACTGGAGCAGCAAGGTATTCTGGTACGCCGTTCTCGCGAGCAGCTGGAGATGGAAATCGACAAATTCACCATTATTCAGCGCGATAACACGACTATTGCCTGCGCCGCGCTCTATCCGTTCCCGGAAGAGAAGATTGGGGAAATGGCCTGTGTGGCAGTTCACCCGGATTACCGCAGTTCATCAAGGGGTGAAGTTCTGCTGGAACGCATTGCCGCTCAGGCGAAGCAGAGCGGCTTAAGCAAATTGTTTGTGCTGACCACGCGCAGTATTCACTGGTTCCAGGAACGTGGATTTACCCCAGTGGATATTGATTTACTGCCCGAGAGCAAAAAGCAGTTGTACAACTACCAGCGTAAATCCAAAGTGTTGATGGCGGATTTAGGGTAAGCGATGAAAATCGTCGGATGCGACATGCGTAACACTCGTACGTCGCATCCGGCAATTACGTTTATTCCCGTGAACTAAACAACGCCGCCAGACCACTGCGCCGCTCAGTACGAGTGGCGATTGCCGCACTTAATATGCGCTCATCGGCATACAGCGACAGACGGCGACGCGCGCGGGTCACCGCGGTATAAACCAGCTCTCGCGTTACTACCGGCGTGCGTTGGCTCGGCAAAATCAACGCCGCATGGTCGAACTCCGATCCCTGCGATTTATGTACCGTCATCGCCCACGTAGTTTCGTGCTCTGGCAAGCGACTCGGTTGCACAGACTTAATATTGCCGTCCGGCATCGCAAACCAGACGCGCGTCCCCTGCCCGCGATCCAGCGCAATACCGATATCGCCATTAAACAACCCAAGCGCGCTGTCATTACGGGCAATCATCACCGGTCGACCTTCGTACCAACGAGAGTGCGGATGACGATGAATTTTGCGCTTCTGTTGCATAAACTGCTCAATTCGCTCATTCAGTCCAGCCACGCCAAACGGCCCTTCCCGCAGGGCGCACAAAAGCTGGTACTCATTGAACGCCTGAATGATTAAATCCGGCTCGGCACGCGCTTGCAGCAGATCCAGATAACGTCCGTAACCCGCAAGAGCTTCCTCAAGCATCGCAATATAATCTTCGCCGCTCTGTAAAAGCCGTTTTTCGATATCAGTAAAATCCTGCTGAAAAACGGTTTTCACTGCCGTTTTATCACCACGGTTGATCGCCGCAGCTAACTGACCAATGCCAGAATCGCTGCCGAAACGATAGCTTTTTTGCAGCAGGCAGAGACTGTCGCGCAAAGATGCCGCTTCTGTGCCGGTTCCTGCCGGAACGTGAGTCCCCGTCAGGCGGCTTAGCTGCCTGGCACGCTCGGCGGTAAAGCCCGCGTTGGCATAAGCGCAGATATCGCCCAGCACAGCCCCAGCCTCAACCGAGGCCAGTTGATCACGATCGCCGAGAAAGATCACTCGCGCATGATCGGGCAAGGCGTCGATCAGTCTCGACATCATAGGCAGATCGATCATTGACGCTTCATCTACCACCAGCACATCAAGATGCAGCGGGTTACCGGCATGATGACGTAAACGCTGGCTACCCGGCTGCGCGCCCAGCAATCGGTGCAAAGTGCTGGCATCTTCCGGAATGCGTTTCTTTTGTTCATCGGTCAGCGGTAACTGTCGCAAAGCCTTGCCGAGAGATTCGGTTAAGCGCGCGGCAGCTTTACCCGTTGGTGCAGCCAGACGGATACGGCAGCGTTCGCCGTCGGCCATTTGAATTAACGCTGCCAGCAACTTCGCTACGGTGGTCGTTTTACCGGTGCCAGGGCCGCCGGAAATCACCGAGATCCGCCGCGTCAGCGCCACTGCCGCCGCAACTTTTTGCCAGTTAATTTCATCGCTTACTGGAAAAAGTTTGTCCAGGGTTTGCGCCAGTAGAGCTTCATCAACCTCAATGGCATGATTCACTTCGTTGAAAAAGCGTGCCACTGTGCGCTCGTTACACCACATGCGATTCAAATAAAGACGATCGCCACAGAGGATCATCGGCGTGGGTTCATCTCCCCTGCTGACCGCTTGAGAAGCCAGCAAGCATTCTTCCCAATTTTGTAGCTCACCGATTTCACTGACACAGGTCGCCAACAGCGGATGCGACGCCTCGTTATTTTCCAGTCGTGAAAGCGGCAAACAAACGTGTCCCTCTCCGGCATCATGACTTAACAGTGCCGCCGCGAGGGTGACGGCAGGATGTTCATCTCCCGCCACGGTCAGGGCAAATTGCACATCCAGCGGGCGTAGCTGTTTGTGCTCCACAGCTTCCAGTAATTGCTTTTGCAATTTCATTACGCCTCCTCCAGGGTCATACCGGCAAACATCTCATCCATCAGGGCAATCAACCCGGCGTTGGGTCGGGTTGTGTAAATCCCCTGTTGCGGATGTTCTTTATCAACGCCACGCAGGAACAGATAAATAACGCCGCCAAAGTGGTGCTCATAGTCGTAATCAGCAATGCGATGGCGCAGATAACGATGCAGCGCCAGGGTATAAAGCTGATATTGCAGATCATAGCGGTGTGCCTGCATTGCCGCTGCCATAGCCTGTTGGGTGTAAGCCGAACTGTCTTCACCCAACCAGTTGGATTTATAGTCGAGCAGGTAATAACGCCCTTCGTGGCGGAACACCAGGTCGATAAAGCCTTTTAACATGCCACGTACCTGCATGAACTCCAGCGGCGGGCAGCCTGCGGATAGCGGGTCAAACTGGCGGATTAACGTATCAAGCTGACTGGCGATAAGCGGTTCACTAATCGGCAGATAAAACTCCATCTCCACCTGTTTATTGCGGGCGGAAAGTTGACTCAGGCTTACGCCGGTTTCATTGAGAGGTGCCTGGAGGACAGCCGTGATCCACTCGGTCAATACCGGTTCCCACTGCGATTCAAAGCCGCCGAGTTCCAGTTTTTCCCGCACCCAGTTTGGGTCAACCGGCTGGGTAAAATCCAGGTCTTCAAACAAACTGTGCAAGAACGTCCCCGGTGACGCACCGCGCGGAAACTGATGTGGTGTTAACGTCGGTTCTTCAACGACGCTGGCAACGCCTGCAGCATCGACATCCAGCCGAGGCATCAAATCCTGGGCGATACCGTGACCACGCTGTTGCAAACCAGAGTAGCTGGTGACGCGCCAGTTATCGCCGGGCAATCGTTGTAACGTCTTCGCATTCAGCTCTGCTGTAGAAACATCATTAACCTGCCAGGGTAGGTTATCACCAGTTTGTGCCGTTTGCCAGGCAATATCATCATCGCATAACGCTTCAATACAGGTGCGAAGCCCTGCCGCATCTTGCGGTTCCCCTTTTTGCAGCAAACGCCCGAGCGCACTTTGGTGGACGTCGGTGTCACCTTTTTTATCGCCACGACGGCGCACCAGCGGTGCAACGCCGAGACTGCAATGCCAAACCGAACGTGTCAGCGCCACGTAAAGCAAACGCAGATCTTCCGCCAGACGTTCGGCCTCCGCGAGGTCGACGCTTTCTGGCGCAGCATTAAGATCCAGAACTGCCTCAAACGAGTGGCGATCGTGATAAAACGCCTGCTCCTGGACGCGGAAATTGGTGATAAACGGCAGCCAGACCAATGGATATTCCAGCCCTTTCGATTTGTGGATCGTGACAATCTGCACCAGATGTTTATCACTTTCGAGACGCATTTGTTGGCTGGAGGCATTACTGTCTGGCTCGAGGATATGTTGCGATAACCAGCGTACCAGCGCATGTTCACTTTCCAGCTGCGTTCCGGCTTCTTGTAGCAGTTCGCTGATATGCAAGATATCGGTAAGACGCCGCTCACCGCCTGCCGTTGCCAGCAAGTTTTCAGCAATGTTACGCGCCGACATCAGCGCCCGCAGCATCGGCATAACGCCACGTTTGCGCCAGATTTGCCGATAACCATCGAACTCTTCGACTACCACATCCCACGCATGTTCGTCATTGTTCAGCGTTTCGATATCCAGCGCGTTCAGCCCCATCATTGACGTTGCCAGCGCACTACGCAGGGTGTTCTCACGTTCGGGCGTCATCACCGCCTGCAACAACCAAAGCATTTCCTGCGCTTCCAGAGTTTCAAAAACACTGTCGCGGTTCGAAAGGTAAACGGAAGGGATTTCCAGCAACGTTAAGGCATCGCGCACCTGGGCGGCCTCCTGGCGGCTGCGCACCAGCACACTGATGTCCGAAGCACGCACCGGACGCGCGTCGTCGCCGTTCATCAGCAACGCTTCGCCCCGCTGTCCGGCTTGTAGCCAGTCGCGGATTTGCGCAGCACATACCTGCGCCATGGTACTTTGATAATCGCCAACGCCGCAGCTTTCGCCTTCCATCAGCCACATTTTCATCGCAGGCTGTGTTTCACCTTTAAATACAAAACGTAACGCCTGATTTTTCCCGGCTGATTTCACTGGAATAAACGGTATTTCGCGAAACATGAACGCGTCATCAGTCTGGCTGAAAAGCTTATTCACGCTGTTCACCATTCCTGGTGCGGAACGCCAGTTGGTGTCTAAAGTGTAGTGGGCGTGAACTTCGCTACGCGCCTTCATATAAGTGAAGATATCCGCACCCCGGAATGCATATATGGCCTGCTTCGGGTCGCCAATCAGCAACAATGCGGTTTCCGGCTGATGGTGCCAGATACGGCGAAAAATTCGGTACTGCTGGGGGTCGGTATCCTGAAATTCATCGATCATTGCCACCGGGAATCGCGTACGGATCGCCGCTGCCAACACCTCACCGCTTTCGCTACGCAGCGCGGAATCGAGCCGACTTAACATGTCATCAAAACCCAATTCGCCACGGCGGCGTTTTTCACGCGCTACTGTTTCGCGGATCTCAGCCAATGCGCGGGTGATCACCAGATCGCGGATCGACAATGGTTCTGCAAGCAGTTGATCGATCGCCTCAAACAGTGGATGTCGCGGGGTTTCCCCCCCGGCTTTCGTGCGATCTTCTAAGAAACGCTGGGAGAATTTTTCCAGCGACTCTGGCAACTGATAACTGTTGGTCTCTTCTTCTGCCCAGGCGCTGATCTTGTCGATCCATTTAGCCTGATTGCTACGGTTAAACTTGCGTCGATCAATACCAGAAGATTCGATCAGCGCATCCAGTTCACCCACTGCGTCGCGCCACTGCTGTTTTACCGTATCAATACGCGCCACAATTTGCGCGTGGCGGGAAGCCAGCGTTTCATCATCGGGCGGCGGTGCTTTGATAACCGGCGCTTCGCCTTGCAGATAACGATTAATATCGCGCAGCAACGCCTGCGGCCCTTTCCAGGTTTCAAAGACGACCTGGGCTATTTCACGCGGCAGCGGGTAGCAGTGGCGACGCCAGAAATCGGCGCAGGCCTGGTAGCGTAGCAGAGACTCATCTTCAATCAGCTGCTGCTCAAACAGCATACCGGATTCAAAGGCATTCAGGTTGAGCATGCGCTGGCAAAAACCGTGAATAGTAAAGACTGCCGCTTCATCCATCTGCCGTTCGGCTAACAACAACCACTGCGCGGCTTGCGCTTTATCGTCGATCTCTTCCAGCAGGCGTTCGTACAGTGGATTGTCGGTGGTTTCACGCAGACAGGCGATGCGCAACTCGTGGATATTGCTACGGATACGACCACGCAATTCTGCCGTGGCAGCCTCGGTAAAGGTGACCACCAGCAGTTCTTCAACGGTCAGCGGGCGGGGAAAGGCGGCGGAACCGCCTAGTCCAAGTAACAGGCGCAAATAGAGCGCCGCAATCGTAAAGGTTTTGCCTGTGCCGGCAGAGGCTTCAATCAGGCGCTCACCCTGTAAGGGCAAGCGCAAAGGATCTAGTGTCTCGGCGACATCACTCATTCTTTTCACTCATCAGGGGCATTGTTTGCTGCAACGCGCTGACGTTCTCCCACACTTTCCAGCCTTCAGGGTGTACATATTCGGCTTTCCCGTTCTGGCTGCCGGAAATCTGCGACAGAATAGCCATGCCTTGCGGCTCGACCACCGCCTGATGGAAGAAATCAGCAAGTTTTTGCGGCGTCAGCAGTTTTATCTGGGCCACGATTTTATCACGCGAATCGAAGCGCATATTGCCGCGATCGAAATCTTTACTTAACTTCGATGCTTCTTCGCCGAGCGTTTGCGGTGCCTGCAGCATCTGGGTAATTACCGCCTGCTGGATTTGCGCAAACTCATCTGGCTTCATCGCTCGCAATTTTGCCTCTGCGGTTGGGAAAAACGCCTTGTAACGCTCCCACAAGAATGAAGGCTGTTTATCATTGCTTTGCAAAAGGAAGCCCATGCCCCACTGACGCCCCACGCTCACTGGAAACGCAAACACGGCATAGCCCAATTGTTCTTCGGTACGCAACTGATTGTAGAACCACGGCTGTACGATCTGCCCCAACAGAGAGCTATAGGCTGAGCTGGTGTATTCATCGTAGCCAGTCGGTACAAATACCGCTGCCAGTGCGGAGTCGGTGCTGTTACCGGCTTTTTCAAAGATGACGGATTGTTTTTTATCGACCACTACATCTTTGTTTCGACACCACTCTGAACCATCAGCGCCCAACTGTTTTTGCACATCGCGTGCCAGCGTTGTTGCCTGGGCCTCGGTCATGTTGCCGATAACCATAAACTCTGGTCGAGCCCCTGATTTTAAGGCGTCGCGATAGGCCAGCACCTCTTTCAACGTAATGGAGGGCAAAATTTTACGCCGTTCATCTCGCGAGAAGTACGGCACTTGCGAGAGCATCTGCGCGGGCATAATCGCCTGCTCAAACGCTTTACCCTTTTCTGCGGAATCCATCATCTGGTTATACCAGGACTTCGCCTGCTCAAGCTGATCTTCCGTAGCGGTATAGCTAAAGTACCCCTCGAGCAATGCCTGGAACAGCTGCGGCAGACGCTGGGTGTAACCATTAGCATTAACCATAAGGCCGTTGTTAGCGTTGGTGGAAAAACTTATGCCACCAACCGACGCCTGGTTGCTTAACTGATCAAGCGCCAGCCCTGCGAGATAATCATTGAGCGCAAACATCACCTGATTGCGGGCGCTGTCCATGGCTTTCGGATTACGCAAAATCAGGCTGACATCAGCTTTGGGCTCGCTGGCAAAATAACGGCTTGGCGCATACACCACGCGCAGATTCGACTCATCAACAATCAGCTCTGGATGGTCGTATTTCTTCTCTGACTTAATCAGCGAGAAATCATCAGGAATATAAGGGTTAAGCTCTGGCAAAGAGAGCGCAATGTCGGCGGCTTTTTTCTGCCAGTCGGCGAAAGTTTGTGCGCTGATTTTATCGACCTGATACGGCGCATCGACAAAGTAAGCCGTTTTGTTGTGCGGCTCTTTCGGGCTGATATACCAGATACGCGCATTCTGCGGCGTCATCATCGCCAGACGTTCCTTTACTGCTTTAGCATCGTACCGATCGGCAATATTGACTGCATCCAGCGTATGCTCAACAGGAACGCGAATCATGGTATCTGCCAGCCATTCGACGTAATCCATATCACGGGTGATCGACGGATAACGGAAGTCGATATCCAGCACATTCGCCAGTTCATCGAAGTATTGTTTATCAATGCCTTTTTCACGTAACAGATTGAGATAGCTAAAAATTGCCGCCACAACCTGATCGCGATTAGCCAGGCCTTTATCGGTTAAAGACGCAGAGATCGCTAATACGCCGCTGTTGCCGTTGACGATAGGATCGGAGTTGGCGCTAATGCCCTCAACTAATCCCTGCTTTTGCAGCCAGTCAGAAAGTGTACCTGGGCTGCGATTGCCAATCAGATAGGTAATCAATTCATCGGTTTTACTACGGAACTTCGCTGAGTTGTTATCGATGCGAAACTCAACGCGCAACACTTTACGCGGCAGCGCAGGGACGTAATGAATGATAATGCCCTTTTGCGCGTCGGTGACTACCGGCACGGTGATTTCCGGTTTTTTGCTCTCTTTGTTCGGCACGCGACCAAAGGTGTCCGCCGCCATTTTTGCCAACTCCGGCAGCGGTTTATTACTGTAAATAACCGCCTTCATCAAATTGGCGGAATAGTACTTCTCGTGGAAATCTTTCAGCGCCTGCTGCACCGGATTACCAGGTTTGTCGCTTAAAGTTTCGAGGTTACCACCAGAAAACTTTGAACCGGGGTGTGCCGGGTTAATGGTTTCTGCGCTGACCTGTGCCATGCGCATCCCGTCACGCGTACGCGCCATGGTTAATTCAGCGTTCACCGCATTACGCTCACGTTCGGCATATTTCTTGTCGAGCAAAGGTTCAGCAATAGCATCGGCCAGGCGGTCTACCGCACCAGGCAAGGCGTCGTTCTCAACTTCCAGATAGAAAGCCGTGCGATACGGCGCAGTGCTGGCATTGTGACTACCGCCGTGCATTTTGAGATATTCGGCCAGACTGTCAGCCTGCGGGTACTTTTTCGACCCCATCAGACTCATATGTTCAAGGTAATGTGCCAGCCCCTGGTACGCCTCGGGATCTTCCAGCGACCCAACGGGCACCACCAGCGCCGAGAGCGATTTAACTGCCTGCGGATCAGAAACCAGCAAGACCACCATACCGTTATCCAGACGTATAGCCTGATACTGGCGGTTATCTTTATCACTTTTACGGATGGTTTCCTGAATCGGCTGCCATCCCGTTTCTGCCTGACTTAAGGGTGCCCAAAGGGCAACTAACAACAATAATGCTTTGAACCAGGTGCTGCGGGGCATTCACGGACCTCATAATCAACTTAATTTTCTGTCCAGATTCAACACGTTAACGCAAATCATCTGCCAGAATTTAATCTTGTGCTGCACGAGTCAGCCTATGTTTATATAACCATCAGTCCGTGACTGGTGCGCATCATAAAGTAAGCGGATAGATTGCGCAATTTTTATACAGCACTCATGACTGATTAAAGCGAAACAGCGGTAACAGGAAACGTTGCGACTGTTCAACGATGGCCTCCATTGTCTCTGGTGTTAATTGCCGCCAGAGCCTTTGATACCAGATATCATCACCTTCGCCACGCACCATCATGTTGCCTTCGTAAGCCTGAAGGAATTTCGTACGGGCTTTTTGCAACGTGGAATCGTCATCCAGCATGGCATCGTTTTGCGCGTCATAACAGGTTTTTAGCCACGCGCCGCCACTTTCAGGTAACACCAGCAATGGCGCGGACATTCCTTCACGATACCCCTCAATCAGTTGTGAGAGGTAATGCAAAGCCTGTTCGGCTGCAAGCGGCGGAAAACGCCACTCACCGTCTTTGCGTAGAAAAAGGCGACTTTCGCCATTACCACCGCTGGCACAGTAGACAAGGTGTTCCAGCCAAAGTTGCATTCCCTGCGCCACACTTAATAAAGAGGGACGCCAGCGCAACAGGCCATCCGGCTGCACCTGCGGCAACCAGCCAGTTATCTGCACACCGTTGCAGGCGAGATCAATTTCCATACTCTGCCCCGGCTGGCGACAGGCAATGACTCTGTCGGCAAGCTGCTGCATCTCCTGGCACTGTGTTTCCCAGAAAATTTCACCAAAAGCGCCATACGGTAAATCCCCTGCCGCCCGGAAGCGGCGGAACAAGCGTTCGGCATCATCCTGCTCAACCAGTGCATTCAATAACTGCTGATTGATTTGATAACGGCTAAGTCCTTCCAGAATAAATGGCTCGGTGTCTGGGATTTCGCTGTCTTCAGTACGGAAGTTCACCTGCAAACGCATCTGGAAGAACGCCCGCACCGGATGTGCCCAGAATCGTTGTAGCGTTTCCAGCGGCACGGTTTCCGGTAAGGTAAACGGCAGCGGCTGAACAAATTCAGAATGTGCTTTACCAGCCTGGCTGGCCGCAGGTAGCCATTCACGAGCATAGCTTTGTCGTTCGCCTGGCTGGTAGTTTTGTGGATCAAACGGCATCCGGGTATGGAGGCAAGTAAGATGCGCTTTTACCCTTGCCTCGCTTTCATCACAGTTGAGCGCTTCATCGCCCGGTAGATAATGACTTTGCCCGATGTAGTCGATCAGTTCCTGCACCAGTACCGACGGGAAACGTTCACTGTTATCCTGAATGGAACGCCCGATATAGCTGATATAGAGTTTTTGCTGCGCGGAAATTAACGCTTCCAGGAACAGGTAGCGGTCGTCATCGCGACGGCTACGGTCGCCACGCTTCGGTTTCTGGCTCATCAGGTCAAAGCCCAATGGCGCAAGCTGACGTGGATAAACGCCGTCGTTCATTCCCAGCAGGCAAACCACTTTGAACGGAATTGAACGCATTGGCATCAGAGTACAAATGTTAACCGGTCCGGCGAGAAAACGCTGGCTGATACGTTCTTGATCCAGACGCTGCGCCAGTTCATCACGCAATAGTGACAGCGGCACCGCGTCGCCATACTGCGCACCTAAACCTTCGGCGATAATCGCCTGCCATTGTTGTTCGATCAGCGTCATCGCCGCTTCGGTTTCCGCATCCGGCAGGAAGAAGGCGTTGAGCATATCGCGACAAACCGGCAACCACTCTTCTAGCGGACGCTCCTGTGCCAGCCCGCGACGCCAGATGTTTAGCTGCATTAGCAGTGAAGCCAGATGCCCCACCAGTTCTGCAATTAAGCCGCTCGATTCATCATAAGGTAGAACCGATTGCCACTCGCCCTGCGCGCTCTCCATCGCGTAGCCCAACAACATACGCGTCAGGCCAAATCGCCAGGTGTGTTGTCCGGTGGCGGGGAGTTCCAGCTCGCGAACGTTGTCGTCATCTATGCCCCAACGAATGCCGGATTCGTTGACCCACTGGCGTAAATAACGCAGCCCTTCTTCGGTGATGTCAAACCGCGCCGCCAGCACCGGCACATCCAGCAACGCCAGCACATCCTCTGACACAAAACGACTGTCAGGCAGTGATAACAGGCTGATAAACGCTTCCAGTACCGGATGTGACTGCCGCGCACGACGGTCGGAAATGGCGTAAGGTAGGTAACGATCCGCAGGTGCGCTACCAAACACAGCCTGAATAAACGGACTGTAGCTGTCGATATCAGCCACCATCACGATGATGTCGCGCGGAGTAAGTGTCGGGTCTTCCTCCAGCATCGCCAGCAGGCGATCGTGTAAAACTTCAACTTCACGCTGCGGGCTATGGCAAACGTGGAAGGTGATACTGCTATCCAGTGGATCAAGCGGGCGTTTGTTATCGCTACGGGAAAACTCTTCGATGTTCACACCAGCAACGGCGCGGTTTTCCAGTTCCAGAATGTCAGACTGAATGTTATGCAGCAGGTTATCTGGCGTGACATCGACAAAGGCGTCCAGCTCCTGGCTGCTCTCCAGGTCAGAAAGGAGATAAATGTAGTCGCGCCCAAGCTTACCCCATGAAGCCAGCAGCGGGTTGCCGACATCCTGTTCACCATCGCTGTTAAAGAGCTGCCCGGCATTTTCGCTATCACGAAATAGCGGCAATTCGCGATCTTCAAAACTGTGTCGACGCTGACGGGTCAGCAGTTTCGCCAGATAAGCAGGATCTTTAATATCGCCCCAGTAATAACGGCAGGGGTTGGTAAACAGGAGATGGATTTCAATATGTTTACCCAGCGCCTGTAGCGCCTGGAGATAAACAGGCGGTAACGCGGAAATACCGCATATAAAGACGCGCGAAGGTAACCCCGGCGGGCAGGTCGTCGCGGACTCCAGCGTTTCGATAAAGCGCTGATAGAGATTGGCGCGGTGCCAGCGCGGTTGCCCGAGTTGATGGGTATATTCCACCAGCGCCTTCCACAACGGGGCTTGCCAGGCCTGTGCTTCTCCCAGCCCTTCAACCAAATGTCCTGTTTCCCACTGTGCCAGCCAGTCCGGACGATAGACCAGATACTGGTCAAACAGGTCCGCCGCTTTTGAGGAAAGCTGGAACAGTTTTCGCTTGTCGCTATCGTCAGTCAGATAATGCCGCAACAGGGTAAAGTCTTCGCGCTCCAGCAATTGCGGCAGCAGAGTCATCAGTTTCCAGCTCATGCTCTGTTTGTTAAAGGCGCTCTCTTTGGGGATTTCCGGTAACACCCGGACGAACATATCCCAGATAAAGCTCGCTGGCAGCGGAAAATCAATGTTTGCCGCAATACCAAACTTTTGCGACAGGGTCATTTGCAGCCACTGTGCCATACCGGTACTTTGCACCAGAATCATCTCTGGTTCGAAAGGATCGTCCAGCCGTTCGCGTTCGACAATAAACTCCATCAACGCTTCCAGCACGTCCAGACGATTGGAATGGTAGACCCTTAACATAGCGGCTCCTGACTACTGACGATTCGGGCAATGCAGGCGGGTCATCTCGCCTTCTCTGCCCCCGGGTGAAACTAGCGTAACGCTGATGCTGACACATCCCGCCTGCGATGTCTGCATTCGGTTGACCTGCCAGTTGGCAGGTGGCGAAATCGCGCGCAGTTGCGTTTGCTGCCAGCCATGCCGCCAGAGCTGTTGGTACTGGTTTCTGCTGGCAAGACTGTTCATTAATGTTCGCTGGAAACCCGATAACGCAGTGACAATCATCACCATCAACACCATCGCCAACATTACCTCCGGCAGGCTAAAGCCTTGTTGATTCTTCAGGGAAGCTGACATAACGCCCTCTCTTTCAGCGGACAAAAATCGCTCCAGCCGCGTGGCGAAAAAACAATGTTTCCATCAATGACTTCGCCTGTTCGCCACAACGAAACGCCTTCATAACCGGCAATCAATAAGGCTTCATTATCTGCCAGTAAACGCAAACAAACCTGGGCATCGGTTTCAGCGTACTGCGAGCACTGAACTGCTGGCTGCGTCTGCCAGGAGTGCATTTTTCCCCACGCCAGCGCCGACTGAACGATGGCCTGGCGGCGCAATGACTGACTTTCCATGCTCACGCGAGAGGCAAAACTGCGATCCTGTTGGCTCATTCCTTGTAATAGCAAACTACCCAAAACCAGCAGCATCAGGACCAGAGCCAGTGACGAAACACCCTTTTCGCGGTTCACAGGTTGAATCCTGTCACGCTATAGCTGGCATTCACCACGGTTTGCGGTTCAGACTTACTGGCAGCACGCATATTAACCGTCAACACCGGCGAGAAGCCGCTGACATCCTGACGTACGACCTGAAAAGTGTCGATAATGATGGCATCCGGATTAGTGACTTTATCCCAGCCCTTACCTTCACAGGATGTCGCACCGCGTAGCGTTTCCAGCACATGCTCCTTCAGACGAAATCCAATCTGGTCGGACTCTTTTACCGGTTCGCGATCCCAGATACCGTTACTGTTCGCATCCCACTGCACAATGACACAGTCACCCTGTCCGACAATTTCCAGCCCTTCGCCGGTACAGATGCCATGACAATAACCCGCCCTCTGGAGATGCTTCGCGACGGTAAATACCCGCAGCCAGATTTCATCTTCCAGCGCCAGCTTACGGGTGCTCGTTAAACTTTCACGCTGTAACGCAGGCAGAAAGCGTGCCGCCCCCAGCAACAATACGCTACTGATCGCCATAGCAATCAACACTTCCAGCAGAGAAAAACCTTGCTCTTTTACAGGCATCCTTCTGTTTCTCCTTGCTGACAAAGCCGGAGTCTTCCCCACGGCGAAACCACCAGCCACCACTCGCCCGTTGAGTTTTTGAAGCGAATATGCCCGGCCCATGCGGTATTGCGCAGGCCAAAGAAAGCAAGCGAAGGTGTCAGGTCGCTCATTTCGACTTCGGGCCAGCGTGGCACAAAGACCAATGGTGAACTGCCATGACAGGTATTGGCCCCAGCAGCGGAACTCACAAGGCACCATAACGTCCCCTCCCTGATAACGCTGATACTGTGGTCGCGGTTATGCCAGTTGGCATCTTCACGTAAATAGAGCAAATAGTCCCGCGCCTGGCTGGCGGTTTGCCATAGCCGTTGCGACTGCTGCCAGTATTGCCAGCCATAGAGTCCACTTGCGCTTAGCATGACCAAAATCAGCATCGCGACCAGCGTTTCAATCAGCGTATAACCACGTTGTGTTTTCATGCCGGCAGTATGGAGCGAGGAGAAAAAAAGACGAGGGCCAGTTTCTATTTCTTCGGCGCATCTTCCGGACTATTTACGCCGTTGCAGGACGTTGCAAAATTTCGGGAAGGCGTCTCGAAGAATTTAACGGAGGGTAAAAAAAACCGACGCACACTGGCGTCGGCTCTGGCAGGATGTTTCGTAATTAGATAGCCACCGGCGCTTTAATGCCCGGATGCGGATCGTAGCCTTCAATCTCAAAGTCTTCGAAACGGTAGTCGAAGATGGATTCGGGTTTACGTTTGATAATCAACTTCGGCAGCGGACGCGGTTCGCGGCTTAATTGCAGATGAGTTTGATCCATATGGTTGCTGTACAGATGCGTGTCGCCACCGGTCCAGACAAAATCACCCACTTCCAGATCGCACTGCTGCGCCATCATATGCACCAATAACGCGTAGCTGGCAATGTTGAACGGCAGGCCGAGGAAGACGTCACAGGAGCGCTGATAAAGCTGGCAAGAGAGTTTGCCGTCTGCCACATAGAACTGGAAGAATGCATGGCACGGTGCCAGCGCCATTTTATCCAGTTCGCCTACGTTCCACGCTGAAACAATAATGCGGCGCGAATCCGGGTCGTTTTTCAGCTGGTTCAGTACCGTAGTAATCTGGTCAATATGACGACCATCTGGCGTTGGCCAGGCGCGCCACTGTTTACCATACACTGGCCCGAGGTCGCCATTTTCATCGGCCCATTCGTCCCAGATGGTGACATTGTTTTCGTGTAGATAAGCAATGTTAGTATTGCCCTGCAGGAACCACAGCAGTTCGTGGATGATGGAACGCAGGTGGCAACGTTTGGTTGTCACCAGCGGGAATCCATCCTGCAGGTTAAAACGCATCTGATGACCAAAAATGGAAAGCGTTCCGGTTCCGGTACGGTCGTTTTTCTGTGTGCCTTCGTCGAGCACTTTTTGCATCAGTTCTAAATACTGTTTCATGGTTCCTCAGGAAACGTGTTGCTGTGGGCTGCGACGATATGCCCAGACCATCATGATCACACCCGCGACAATCATCGGGATGGAAAGAATTTGTCCCATGCTGATGTACTGCACCCAGGCACCAGTAAACTGCGCGTCGGGCTGGCGGAAAAACTCAACAATGATGCGAAACGCGCCGTAACCAATCAGGAACAAACCTGAGACAGCTCCCATTGGGCGCGGTTTACGAATATACAGGTTGAGGATAATAAACAGCACTACACCTTCCAGCAACAGCTCGTAAAGCTGTGATGGGTGGCGCGGCAGCACACCGTAAGTATCGAAAATGGATTGCCACTGCGGGTTGGTTTGCAGCAGCAAAATATCTTCTGTACGGGAGCCAGGGAACAGCATGGCAAACGGGAAGTTCGGGTCAACGCGGCCCCACAATTCACCGTTAATAAAGTTGCCCAGACGCCCGGCACCAAGACCAAACGGAATGAGTGGTGCGATAAAATCAGAGACCTGGAAGAAGGAACGTTTAGTACGGCGGGCGAAGATAATCATCACCACGATAACGCCAATCAGGCCGCCGTGGAAAGACATGCCGCCGTCCCAGACACGGAACAGATACAGCGGATCGGCCATAAACTGCGGGAAATTGTAGAACAGAACATAACCAATACGTCCCCCGAGGAAGACGCCGAGGAAGCCCGCATAGAGTAAGTTTTCAACTTCATTTTTGGTCCAGCCGCTGCCCGGACGATTAGCCCGTCGTGTTGCCAGCCACATTGCAAAAATGAAACCCACCAGATACATCAGGCCGTACCAGTGAAGCGCCACGGGTCCTATTGAGAAAATGACCGGATCAAACTCCGGAAAATGCAGATAGCTACTGGTCATCTGTCACCACAAGTTCTTGTTATTTCGCTGAAAGAGAACAGCGATTGAAATGCGCGCCGCAGGTTTCAGGCGCTCCAAAGGTGCGAATAATAGCACAAGGGGACCTGGCTGGTTGCCGGATACCGTTAAAAGATATGTATATGATCCGCGCTATAACCCTCCGCGAATCAGCCCGCCCATGCCGCGACGCTCCATAAAGGCTGCAACCTGATGGCGAACTTCGGTCGCCAGTTGCGCTTCCAGACTACGCTGCGCAAGATTTTCTGCTTCGGCATAATCAATGCGCCGCAGCAGGTATTTTACCCGCGCTACAGAACGTCCGTTCATAGACAGATGGCGATACCCAAGCCCAATGAGGATTGCCACGCACATGGGATCGCCCGCCATTTCACCGCACAAACGGAGATCGATTCCATGTATTTCCGCTTCCCGGGCGATCATCGCCAGAGCTCGTAACATTGCAGGATGAAGACTGTCATAAATGTTCGCCACCCGGGTATTGTTGCGATCAACGGCCAGAATGTATTGAGTCAGATCGTTGGTGCCAACAGAGATGAAATCGACCCGCTTTGCCAGATGCGGCAGCATAAATACCATTGACGGCACTTCCAGCATGATGCCGATACGTGGTTTGGGAATTTCGTAACCGATCATCTCCTCGACTTCACGTCCGGCACGTTCAATCAGGCGGCGTGCTTCATCAACTTCATCGAGGCTTGTGACCATCGGCAACAGAATATTCAGGTTGCCCGTAGCGGCATTAGCACGCAGCATCGCCCGCACCTGGATCAAGAAGATCTCCGGCTGATCGAGCGTAATGCGAATCCCACGCCAACCCAGGCATGGATTCTCTTCGCTGATCGGCATGTAAGGCAGCTGCTTATCTGCTCCGACATCCAGCGTACGCAAGGTGACGGGTTTATCATTGAACATTTGCAGCATCCCCTGATACTGCGCCACCTGTTCTTCTTCCGACGGGAAACCACTTTGCAGCATGAATGGGATTTCAGTGCGATAAAGACCGATGCCATCAATACGGCTGCCCAGTTTTTCTTCATGTTCCGGGCTTAAACCAGCATTGAGCATGACTTTTATACGCTCACCGCTTTTTAACTGCGCGGGTAAATTGACGTCATCTTCCGCCAGACGGCTAAGCTCAATCTCTTCACTAATTAGCCGCTGATATTCTTGCAGCAGTACCGGCTCCGGATCGACCAGCAATTCACCGCGATAGCCATCAACGATCAGCGTCCTACGATGCAGCACCGAAGGCTGAATATCCGCGCCCATCACGGTAGGGATCCCCAGCGCACGTACCATGATCGCAGCATGGGAGTTGGCTGCGCCATCTCGCACGACAACACCGACTAAGCGATCCTGGGGCAGCTCAGCAAGAGTTGTCGCTGACAGTTCATCTGCCACCAGAATGAAACGTTCCGGCCAGGCGTTCGGCCCTTGATTAGCGTCATCAAGATGAAACAGCAATCGCTGACCCAGCGCACGTAAATCGCCAGCCCGCTCTTTGAGATAGTTATCGCTTAGCGCGGCAAACTGTTCGGCAAATTTTTCAATGACCGTTTTTACCGCCCACTCTGCCACCGAGCCTTTATCAACCTCGGCAAACAATTCGCGACGCAGCCGGGTGTCCGAAAGCAGGTGCGAGTAAAGATCGAAAATAGCCGCCGTTTCTTTTTGTGCACCGGCGGCAAAGCGTTTGCTGTAGCGGCGAAACTCGTTTGCCGCTTCTTCCAGCGCCCCGGTCAGTCGTTCGCGTTCCAGAGCCGGATCCAGCGTTGATGCCTGATACACCTGTTCCATTAAAGGTAACGTGGCATCCTGCCAGCCTTCGGCAATCGCCACACCAGGTGCTGCCGGTAATGCGCGGATTCGCGTCTGGCGATATTGCCCAAACAAGGCAGTCAACTGCGACTGAGAAAGAATAGCTGCCATCTGGGTGGCAAGCGTCACCAGGAAGGATTCTTCACTTTCGTCATACTGGCGCAACTCTCGTTGCTGTACCACCAGTACACCAAGCAACTGGCGACGTTGAATAATTGGTACGCCTAAAAACGCGCGGAAACGTTCTTCTTTTACGGAGGGGATGTATTTGAAGCTGGGGTGCTTTTGCGCATCTGCAAGGTTTATCGGTTCCGCCAGCCTGCCAACCAGGCCGACGATCCCTTCATCAAACGCGAGCGTTACAGTGCGACCGCGTGGTTTTTTCAGCCCCCGGGTCGCCATCAGGTAGTAACAACGTCGATCATGATCGGCCAGGTAGACCGAACAGACCTCGGTATCCATCGCAAGACAGATGTCGGTAACCAGAATATTTAACGCCTCATTCAGGCGTGGTGCGCTGGCTACCTTTTCGACTATTTCGCGCAGGCGAGTGAGCATAATTGGCGTGACTTAACCTCTTTTACGTCGATAAGCAGATGCGTTTTGTGGTTTTGGCGTATTTTCCTGCAGTGACATCACCACACTCGCGAACTCTTTCATTACCCTACGGTAGACATCACGTTTAAATGACACCACCTGTCTGACCGGATACCAGTAACTTACCCATCGCCAGCCGTCAAACTCTGGTGTACTGCTGGTTTGCATATTGATTTCTGCATCGCCGCTCACCAGCTGCAAGAGAAACCATTTTTGTTTTTGGCCGATACAAAC
Organism: Escherichia sp. AM3; assembly: GCF_032029835.1. NCBI lineage: Bacteria > Pseudomonadati > Pseudomonadota > Gammaproteobacteria > Enterobacterales > Enterobacteriaceae > Escherichia > Escherichia sp. AM3. The sequence continues at coordinate 21,099 of NZ_JAVUPQ010000049.1, forward strand.
CGGCTTCGTGTCCCAACGCACCAAACGTTTCGGTAATTTGTAGCGCAACCAGTTACGCGTTGAAGCAAGGATTCGAACGTCTTTGCGGCTTAATCCTACTTCTTCAAACAATTCACGGTACATCGCCTGCTCTGCGGATTCTCCGGGGTTGATTCCGCCTTGCGGAAATTGCCAGGAGTGCTGACCAAATCGCCGGGCCCACATTACCTGCCCCTGGCGATTACAAATCACGATACCTACGTTTGGGCGGTAGCCATCGTCATCAATCACCGGACTACCTCAAAATAAAGCTTTATATACGAATGATTGTTTCATACTCCAGGAAGACGGTAAACCACTCTCTGCAGGGCATTACACACTAATAACAATTGAATAACTCACAGTTATGTGCAGAGTTATAAACAGAGGAAGGGGTGGATAGCCGTTTTTATTCACCTTTTCTGTGGATAGAGTTGTGAAGAACTACGGAATTACTACGGGAAAACCCGGAGCATTCTGAATAAGCCCGATATAGACATTTTAAAATATTCATTATTAGTCAATGCATTACATGTAATTTGAGTAATGAAAAAGAGTAATTCGTGACCCAGGTCACACCTCTCATTTACGGGTTGACGAAAGATCAACCAATGCCGTATTTATCCACAGAATGTGCCACTAAGTTAAGCACTGAACCACTAAAAACTGGAGTTTCGTCGCACGTCAAGGCTGTAAATGGAAACAGTAGTGGAGGTTTTTCACAGTTATCCCAGCTTTCTGTGGATAACATGGTGTAAGATCCTGTTTATTTTCAGTGACCAGATTTGGAAAACCCGTTGCAGTGTTGCGCAACTCGATTACCGGCAACCTAAAAAGCAATATAAATCAGAGAATTGAACAACGCATGTGGAAAAAGTTACACTGCGAATATTCGGCACATAATTGCTGTTTGTTTTTTAACCAAGGTATCATGACATGTCCCAACCTCGCCCACTGCTCTCTCCTCCCGAAACTGAAGAACAGTTGTTAGCGCAAGCACAGCAACTTTCTGGTTATACATTGGGAGAACTGGCGGCACTTGTCGGGCTGGTTACGCCAGAGAATTTAAAACGCGATAAAGGCTGGATTGGCGTGTTACTGGAGATCTGGCTAGGTGCCAGCGCAGGGAGTAAACCTGAGCAAGATTTTGCTGCTCTGGGCGTGGAACTTAAAACTATCCCTGTGGATAGTCTTGGTCGTCCGCTGGAAACAACATTCGTTTGTGTTGCCCCGTTAACGGGCAATAGCGGGGTGACCTGGGAAACCAGCCACGTGCGCCACAAACTCAAACGCGTACTGTGGATACCGGTTGAAGGCGAGCGCAGCATCCCGCTGGCGCAGCGTCGCGTTGGATCACCGTTGCTGTGGAGCCCGAATGAAGAGGAAGACCGGCAGCTACGCGAAGACTGGGAAGAATTAATGGATATGATTGTTCTCGGTCAGGTTGAGCGGATTACCGCTCGTCACGGGGAGTATTTACAGATACGACCGAAAGCAGCGAATGCGAAAGCGCTTACCGAAGCCATTGGTGCCCGGGGCGAACGGATTCTGACGCTGCCACGCGGCTTTTATTTGAAGAAGAATTTCACCAGTGCGCTACTGGCCCGTCATTTTCTGATCCAGTAGCCATCGCTTTGACCTGCCGCTTTCCGGGCATATAATTACCGCTTCATTTTTTTGGCAGGGCTTTTTAGATGTTATTTGCATGGATAACCGATCCTAACGCCTGGCTTGCGCTCGGTACGCTGACGCTGCTGGAGATCGTTCTTGGGATCGACAATATTATTTTCCTTTCTCTGGTGGTGGCAAAGCTTCCCACAGCACAACGTGCTCATGCGCGCCGTCTGGGGTTGGCGGGAGCCATGGTTATGCGTCTGGCGCTGCTGGCATCAATCGCCTGGGTTACGCGCCTGACAAATCCGCTTTTTACAATATTCAGTCAGGAAATTTCTGCCCGTGATTTGATTCTGCTTCTGGGTGGCTTGTTCCTTATCTGGAAAGCCAGCAAGGAAATCCACGAATCCATTGAAGGTGAAGAAGAAGGGCTGAAAACACGCGTTTCATCATTCCTCGGCGCTATCGTGCAGATTATGCTGCTGGATATTATCTTTAGCCTCGACTCGGTGATTACGGCTGTGGGTCTGTCAGATCACCTGTTTATTATGATGGCAGCCGTGGTGATTGCCGTAGGCGTGATGATGTTCGCCGCGCGCTCGATTGGTGATTTTGTCGAACGCCATCCTTCGGTAAAAATGCTGGCGCTCTCTTTCCTGATTCTGGTGGGCTTTACCCTGATTCTGGAAAGTTTCGACATCCACGTACCGAAAGGTTACATCTACTTCGCGATGTTCTTCTCTATTGCGGTTGAAAGCCTCAACCTGATTCGCAACAAAAAGAATCCGCTCTGATACTCCGTACGCTCTCCTGCGGGAGGGCGTACTCACTCCTTTTACCCTCACAGTTTAAGATTTTCCTGCTTTCAAGATATATAACGTCGGTTTATAAACAGACTATTATCATAGGTAGGCCAAATGAGGATAACCGGATGAAAAAATGGGCAGTAATAATTTCTGCAGTCGGACTGGCGTTTGCTGTTTCCGGGTGTTCCAGTGATTACGTCATGGCGACCAAAGATGGCCGTATGATTTTGACCGATGGAAAACCTGAAATTGATGATGATACCGGGCTGGTGAGTTATCACGATCAGCAAGGTAACGCGATGCAAATTAACCGTGATGATGTTTCGCAAATTATTGAACGTTAACAAATAAGGTCAGCATCCGGCTGGCCTTAAGATTTTTCTCTTTCCCTTTTCCCTTCCCTCTGCCATTTTTATATTCCTTATGTCGTGATTATAAAAAGGAAACGGCTATGCAATATCACCGTATACCCCACAGTTCGCTGGAAGTCAGCACGCTGGGGCTTGGCACGATGACGTTTGGTGAACAAAACAGCGAAGCCGACGCCCACGCACAACTCGACTATGCCGTTGCTCAGGGCATTAACCTTATCGACGTTGCCGAAATGTACCCAGTACCTCCGCGCCCCGAAACGCAAGGGTTAACCGAAACCTACGTCGGCAACTGGCTGGCGAAACATGGCAGCCGCGAAAAGTTAATTATCGCCTCCAAAGTGAGCGGACCGTCGCGCAATAATGACAAGGGCATCCGCCCGGATCAGGCGCTGGATCGGAAGAATATCCGCGAAGCGCTGCATGACAGCCTCAAGCGCCTACAGACTGATTACCTCGATCTTTATCAGGTGCACTGGCCGCAGCGCCCAACCAACTGCTTTGGCAAACTCGGTTATAGCTGGACGGATTCTGCGCCTGCAGTTTCGCTGCTGGATACGCTGGACGCACTGGCAGAGTACCAACGCGCGGGAAAAATTCGTTATATCGGCGTGTCGAACGAAACTGCATTTGGCGTAATGCGCTACCTGCATCTGGCGGACAAACACGATCTGCCGCGTATTGTCACCATTCAGAACCCCTACAGTCTGTTAAACCGCAGTTTTGAAGTAGGTCTGGCAGAAGTCAGCCAGTATGAAGGGGTCGAACTGCTGGCCTATTCGTGCCTGGGTTTCGGTACGCTGACCGGGAAATATCTCAATGGTGCAAAACCCGCTGGCGCACGTAATACGCTCTTTAGTCGGTTCACCCGCTATAGCGGTGAGCAAACGCAAAAAGCCGTCGCGGCGTATGTTGATATTGCCAGACGTCATGGCCTGGACCCTGCTCAAATGGCGCTCGCATTTGTACGCCGTCAACCGTTTGTTGCCAGCACTCTGCTGGGCGCAACCACGATGGAGCAGTTGAAAACTAACGTCGAAAGTTTGCATCTGGAGTTAAGCGAAGACGTATTAGCTGAAATTGAAGCTGTGCATCAGGTTTATACTTATCCGGCACCATAAGATTAACGCCGGTTAAAACCGGCGTTAAATATTAATGACGGCGCTGCCAGATCCACAGCGCCGTTATTGCCAGCGCAAACAGCGCACCAAAGCCAATGCCAATGGGCACGACCGGGATGCCTACCATTACCGCCAGCGAGTAAATGCCCAGCATCAACAACATGGCGCTGTTTTCGCCAAGGTTTTGTACTGCAATCGCATTCCCCGCCCCGACGCTTTTTTTACCCCGCTCCTGTAGCAACGCATTGAGCGGAACGACAAAAAAGCCCCCCAACACGCCAATCAGCATCAACAAGGCATAGGCTGGCAGCAGCTCGTGTTGCAGGGAGAAAATCAGTACCACCACGCCAATCAAAATCCCGGCTGGCATACAGCGTGACACGGTTTCCAGCGTAACCAGCTTCGCTGCCGCACCTGCGCCAACCACGATACCAATCGCTACCATCGCGTTGAGATAGGTCGGCGTAGCGTTATCGGTAATGCCCAGCGCCACCGGTACCCACAGCACCAACAGGAAACGCAGCGTGACACCCGCTCCCCAGAATAAACTGGTGCCCACCAGCGAAAAACGCGTTTCACCATTGCGCCATAGCGAGGTGCAGGCATTCAGGAAACTGCGGGTCATGTTGATGAGATTCCAGGACTGCCCCGGACGCGCCGCCGCCAGTTTGGGAATGTAGATATTGGCAACGACCGCACCACCGTAGGCCAGTGCGCATGCGGCCAGGGCGACGAGTACATGCCAGTCAGCCAGCACACCACCGGCTACGGAACCGAGTAAAATCGCCGCTATGGTAGAAGCTTCCATTAAACCGTTAGCTTTTACTAACTTACTACCCGTGGTTAATTCGCCGAGAATACCGTATTTCGCCGGTGAATAGGCTGCAGCACCAACACCCACCAGCGTATAGCCGAGAAACGGATTGATACCAAAGCAGATACTGGCTGCGCCCAGCAGCTTCAGGCCGTTGGCAAACATCATCACCCGGCCTTTGGCGAAGCTATCCGCCACCTGCCCGACAAACGGCGCAAAAAGAATGTAAGCACCTACAAACACCATTTGCAGGATGGGCTGGCTCCACTCCGGATAGAACTGCGCTTTCAGTAACGCCAGAGTGGCAAACAGTAGCGCGTTATCGCCAAACGCAGAGAGAAACTGCGCCACGATAACCGCTTTCATCCCCTTCGACCACAACGAAGTGTTAGTGTGCACTGACTCACTCATCGTGTTGTTCCGCTTCGTCTACCCAGCTTTTCAACGTGACAAAGTCAGGTTTGCCGCTGCCAAGTAATGGCATCTGTTTCAGATAGCGAATATCGCGCGGTACAGCAAGCTCCGGCACGCCGTGCTCGCGGGCATACTGTTGCAACTTATCGCGCGTCAGTTCGTTATCTGTGGTGAAAAGCACCAGTGCCTCGCCTTTGCTGGCATCGCTCTTAATCGCAGTGGCATGGACTTTATCTGGCGAAACACCAAGTGCCAGTTGTTCCACCATTTCCAGCGACACCATTTCGCCTGCAATTTTGGCAAAGCGTTTTGCGCGGCCCTGAATCTGCACAAAGCCCTGCTCGTCAAAACGCACAATATCGCCAGTGTCATACCAGCCGCGCTCCATTTCGCCGCGAACATTCTCGGCGGTGGGCACTTCCAGTACACCTGGCTTCTCCACCCGCAGATAGCCGTTCATTATGTTCGGCCCTTTCAGTTGCAGGCGTCCGCCCTCTTCGATACCAGGGACCGACAACAGGCGCGCATCCATTCCTGGTAGAATACGCCCTACCGTACCGGGTTTCGCCGCCATCGGTACGTTGATAGAAACGACAGGCGCGCATTCGGTCACACCGTAGCCTTCAAGGATGCGCAGGCCAAATTTATCCTGCCAAAGCTGTTTGGTACTTTCTTGTAGTTTTTCTGCGCCTGCCACCACATAGCGTAGACGATAGAAGTCATACGGGTTGGCGAAACGCGCGTAGTGACCGAGGAAAGTCGAAGTGCCGAACAACACGGTGCAACTGCGGTCATACACCAACTCCGGCACAATGCGGTAATGCAGCGGGCTTGGATAAAGGAACACTTCTGCACCTGTAAGCAGTGGCGTAAACAGGCCTACCGTCAGCCCAAAGGAGTGAAACAGCGGTAATGCCGACATAAAGCGATCGTTGGTGGTGAAGTCGGCAATCGTTTTAATCTGCTCGACGTTCGCCAGAATGCTTTTATGGCTATGGACGACGCCTTTTGGATGGCCTTCAGAGCCGGAGGTAAAAAGGATCAGCGCCTCTTCTTCCGGCTGCTGTTTAACCTGTGCCAGACGCGGCATCAGCAAATGAGCGAAGATCCATACTTTGTCGGCAGTGGTGACATCTGCTTTTAAATCTTCCAGATAGACCCAGCGCACCTGAGTAAGTTGCTCCGGCAGATGCCAGAGTTTGCCTTTATCGAGAAACTGGCGGGAAGTGAAGATGGTTTTGATTTCAGCCGCCGTAATAGCACTGGTCAGCCCTTTCACCCCGGCAGTGTAGTTCATCATTGCGGGAATGCGGCGACGGGCGATGGCCCCAAAAATCACTGCCGCACTGATGCCTGCATTGGGCAGCATTAAGCCGATGCGTTCGCCTTCAACACTGTATTTTTCAAGGATGCGTCCAACAAACAGCGTTTTCGTAAGCAATTTGCGATAGGAGTCTGGGGTAAAGTTGACGTCTTCGACACATTTCTTCCCGGCTCCGAAGCGGTACATTGCACTCAGTAAAGATTCGTACAGCGTTTCACGCGGGCGCACCGCCATTCGCGCTTCCATCATTATTTGATGCAGCATTTCGCCAGCGATTTTGCGACGGTCACGGGCACGCGGCGCATCCGGCATCGCCACCTGCGTTGGTGGCAAAATATGCAGAGTAATTTGCGGGAACAAGCGACGTTTAACCAGACCTTTCAGGCGGCTGAAGTGCGTAAGTTCCGCCCCTTCAATACGCACAGGAATAACCGTTGCACCAGACTTCGCCGCGACAAAACCCGCGCCATCGTAGATTTTCATCAGCGAGCCTGTAGTGGTGATGCGTCCTTCAGGGAAAATCACCACTGGTCGGCCCTGTTCCACCAGACGTACCAGATGTTTAATAGCCATAGGTTGCGTCGGGTCGAGAGGAACAAAGTCGATAAATGATTTCAGCCAACGCATATACCACTGTTGGCTTATTGAGGTGTAAACGGCAAACACTGGACGCACAGGTAAAAACAGTCCAAGCAAAATGCCATCAATAAAAGAGACGTGATTAGGCGTAATTAGAACGCGCTCGCCCTTCAGTGCCTGGGTGTCACCCGTAACGCGAACGCGATACAAAACACGGCACAAATTTCGAAAAAAGCTAAAAAGCATTCCAACTCCCTTTGCTCTGATTCAGTAAAAGCGAATGGAGGGAGATTACACGAGATAAAGAACGCGAGCGACAGTAAATTAGGTGCGAAAAAAAACCTGCGCATCCGCGCAGGTTGGTGCAAGAGACAGGGTACGAAGAGCGTACCGAATAATCTCACCAATCAATACCTCTGGGATCTTGATTGTGGTCTGCACGACGACTCTTCGCCAGCGAGAAAACGCAAAGGAATGAAGGGAAATGCAACGAGGTGTGTAAATTGTCGGTTACTGTTACAGATTGATGACCGGCCAAAAAAAACCTGCGCATCTGCGCAGGCTGGTGTAATTCATGTGCTCAACCCGAAGTTGACTTCACCTATCAATACCTCTGGGATCACCACTTTAGCAACCTGAAGCCAAACGCCACCAGCGGTCAATCGCAACAGCGTTTCGCAAAGTGTAACCAAAGGTTTGCAATCTCTTTTTTTGTCTTACTTATTTGCGTTTGGCTCACATTCCCACGATGAAAACACGCCACCCCTTGAACCAACGGGCGTTTTCCGTAACACTGAAAGAATGTAAGCGTTTACCCACTAAGGTATTTTCATGGCGACCATAAAGGATGTAGCCCGACTGGCAGGCGTTTCAGTCGCCACCGTTTCCCGCGTCATTAATAATTCACCTAAAGCCAGTGAAGCTTCCCGGCTGGCTGTGCATAGTGCAATGGAGTCTCTTAGCTATCACCCGAACGCCAACGCCCGTGCGCTGGCACAGCAGACCACTGAAACGGTCGGTCTGATCGTTGGTGATGTTTCCGATCCGTTTTTCGGTGCAATGGTGAAAGCGGTCGAACAGGTGGCTTATCACACCGGTAATTTCTTATTGATTGGCAACGGTTACCACAACGAACAAAAAGAGCGTCAGGCTATTGAGCAACTGATCCGCCATCGCTGTGCTGCGTTGGTCGTCCATGCCAAAATGATCCCGGATGCCGATTTAGCCTCATTAATGAAACAAATGCCCGGTATGGTGCTGATCAACCGTATCCTGCCTGGCTTTGAAAACCGTTGTATTGCTCTTGACGATCGTTACGGTGCCTGGCTGGCAACGCGTCATTTAATTCAGCAAGGTCATACCCGCATTGGTTATCTGTGCTCTAACCACTCTATTTCTGACGCCGAAGATCGTCTGCAAGGGTATTACGATGCCCTTGCTGAAAGTGGTATTGCGGCCAATGACCGGCTGGTGACATTTGGCGAACCAGACGAAAGCGGCGGCGAACAGGCAATGACCGAGCTTTTGGGACGAGGAAGAAATTTCACTGCGGTAGCCTGTTATAACGATTCAATGGCGGCGGGTGCGATGGGCGTTCTCAATGATAATGGTATTGATGTACCGGGTGAGATTTCGTTAATTGGCTTTGATGATGTGCTGGTGTCACGCTATGTGCGTCCGCGCCTGACCACCGTGCGTTACCCAATCGTGACGATGGCGACCCAGGCTGCCGAACTGGCTTTGGCGCTGGCGGATAATCGCCCTCTCCCGGAAATCACTAATGTCTTTAGTCCGACGCTGGTACGTCGTCATTCAGTGTCAACTCCGTCGCTGGAGGCAAGTCATCATGCAACCAGCGACTAACCGCAGTTAAAGCAATTCCAGCGCCAGTAATTCTTCGATGGTCTGGCGACGGCGAATCAACCGCGCCTGACCATTATCAAACAGAACTTCTGGTAACAGCGGACGGCTATTGTAGTTGGATGACATTGATGCGCCATATGCCCCTGTATCATGCAGTACCAGATAATCACCTGCCTTCACTTCCGGCAAGGCGCGGGTTTCAACATTTCCCCCTTCCTGCTGGGTAAAGACATCGCCCGATTCACATAACGGTCCGGCGACGACGGTTTCCACCGTTGGCGCGTGTTCCAGAGAACGACCATCAGCTGCCAGGGCACTGATATGGTGGTAACTACCGTACATTGCCGGGCGCATCAGATCGTTGAACCCGGCATCAACCAGCACAAAGTGGCGGCTCCCCATTTGTTTGACGCTCCGCACCTGAGTAATTAATACGCCAGACTGCGCTACCAGGAAGCGACCCGGTTCAATTTCCAGTTTCACAGGGTGGCCCAAATGGCGGGCGATTTGCTCACGCGCGGCATTCCACAGACCATAATAATGTTCGGTATCAACCGCCTCTTCACCCTGTTGATAAGGAACAGAAAGCCCACCGCCCGCAGAAATAGCCTGTAAATCCTGACCGAATTCGATGACCTGACACACCATAGCACCACACACCTGTTCCAGATGGGCATAATCAACGCCAGAACCAATGTGCATGTGAATGCCGACCAGCTGCAGATGATGACGTTGTATCACGTCCAGTGCGGCGGGCAGATCGGTGTACCAGATACCGTGCTTGCTGTTTTCGCCACCGGTATTGGTTTTTTGGCTATGTCCGTGACCAAACCCCGGATTAACGCGCAGCCATACCCGATGCCCTGGCGAAACCTGGCCCAGTTGGTCGAGCATATCAACAGAACCCGCATTCACCGGAATTTGCAATTCACTGACGCGTTCAAGCGTCGCCTGATCGATAACATCTGCCGTAAAAACAATATCATCGGGGTGCGTTTGCGGATTGTAACCCGCCGCCAACGCACGCTCTATTTCGCCTAACGAGACGGAATCCACTTTCACGCCCTGCTCACGCATTAAGCGCAAAATATGAATATTGGAACAGGCTTTCTGTGCAAAGCGCACCACATCAAACTGTTTCAGCGCTGCAATCTGCCGACGAATAATTTGCGCATCGTAGACCCACACCGGGCAGCCAAATTCAGCGGGCAAACGCAGCAGATTTTCGGCGGTGAGATCGGTATCGGTGCTGAACAGTGAATGTGGCATAACAAACTCCAGATAAGTGCTTTTTTATGATTACGCCACATCATAAAAAGAATAAAAAATATCGATTTATGTCGAGTCTATGCAAAAATGATATGGATTACCGGATTGCGAGAGAGCGCTAATGGCCGCCGTTAACTTACGTCATATTGAAATTTTTCATGCGGTAATGACCGCCGGAAGCCTGACTGAGGCGGCACACCTGCTACACACCTCACAGCCAACCGTCAGCCGCGAACTTGCGCGCTTTGAGAAGGTGATCGGGCTGAAATTGTTTGAGCGCGTACGTGGGCGATTACATCCTACCGTGCAAGGACTGCGTCTGTTTGAAGAAGTGCAACGATCCTGGTACGGACTGGATCGCATTGTCAGCGCCGCAGAAAGTCTGCGCGAGTTTCGCCAGGGAGAACTGTCTATTGCCTGCCTGCCGGTCTTTTCGCAATCTTTTTTACCGCAGCTCCTGCAACCCTTTCTGGCACGTTATCCCGATGTCAGCTTAAATATCGTGCCCCAGGAATCACCGCTACTTGAAGAGTGGCTCTCGGCCCAGCGTCATGATTTAGGACTCACTGAAACGCTCCATACGCCTGCGGGAACAGAACGTACCGAATTACTCTCTTTAGATGAAGTGTGTGTGTTACCTCCGGGTCATCCGCTGGCGGTAAAAAAGGTATTAACGCCGGATGATTTTCAGGGTGAGAACTACATCAGCCTTTCCCGTACTGACAGCTATCGCCAGTTGCTGGATCAGCTATTTACTGAACATCAGGTTAAACGACGCATGATCGTAGAAACCCACAGCGCCGCGTCAGTCTGCGCAATGGTACGGGCGGGGGTAGGTGTTTCGGTGGTTAACCCGCTCACCGCACTAGATTATGCGGCAAGCGGTTTAGTGGTGCGGCGGTTCAGTATTGCGGTTCCGTTCACCGTCAGCCTGATCCGCCCCCTGCACCGCCCGTCATCAGCGCTGGTTCAGGCGTTTAGTGGGCATTTACAAGCGGGGTTACCGAAACTGGTCACTTCTCTTGACGCTATTTTGTCGTCAGCTACGACAGCATAAAAGCGACAGCATCCTCGGCATGGATCGCCGCGGTATCAAACACAGGCAAAACACTGCGCTCTTCTGGCACCAGTAAACCAATTTCTGTGCAGCCAAAAATGACGCCCTGTGCGCCCTGTTCTGCAAGGCGAGCAATCACTTGCGCATAATAAGCGCGTGACGCTTCGGTAAATTGCCCCAGACACAGTTCTTCAAAAATAATCTGATTAATTTTCGCCCGTTCATCCACTTCAGGAATAAGACAATTGATGGAAAATTGTTCCGTCAGCCGCCCGCGATAAAAATCCTGTTCCATGGTGTAACGCGTACCCAGCAGCGCCACACGAGTCATTCCGGCCCCGGTAATTGCACGTCCGGTGGCATCCGCAATGTGTAAGAAAGGCAGAGTGCAACGTGACTCAATGGCATCCGCCACTTTATGCATCGTATTGGTACATAACACAATACCTTCTGCGCCCGCCCGCTGTAAGCCAAGCGCCGCCTCAGCCAGAATGTCCCCGGTTTTATCCCATTCCCCGCGACGCTGGCACTCTTCTATTTCATGAAAATCGACGCTATGTAGCAGCACTTGCGCAGAGTGAAGCCCACCAAGCCGCTGTTTAATGCCTTCATTTATCAAACGGGTGATGCTGCCAACTTACTGATTTAGTGTATGATGGTGTTTTTGAGGTGCTCCAGTGGCTTCTGTTTCTATC
>NZ_JAVUPQ010000050.1:0-31158 GCF_032029835.1 Escherichia sp. AM3
CTGATAGAAACAGAAGCCACTGGAGCACCTCAAAAACACCATCATACACTAAATCAGTAAGTTGGCAGCATCACCATATATTCGATCACATATTTGCGATTGTCGAAGAGTTTGGTCTGCGACTTCATCAGTCGCTAACCGGCAATGATATTCGCTCTCTGGCGGGTGCATTTAAGCAGTAATTAAAAAAACCGCTCTCATCGAATGGATGAGAGCGGACATCGTTTTGTCGGATGTAGCGTGAATGCCTTATTTCCGACGCAGCGTTTTAAATGCCACAAACAGGAATACAATCCACACCGGCAGCAGGATCGCTGACAAGCGCATATCATCCATCGTGCACATCAGCAGCAAAATCATGCCGAGGAAGGCGATGCAAAGATAGTTGCCGAACGGATAAAGCAGCGCCTTAAACTGTGTTTCACGCCCCTGACGTCGCATCGCTGCACGAAAACGCAGATGCGCCAGACAGATCATAATCCAGTTCAACAGCAGCGTTGCTACCACCAGCGCCATCAGCAGACCAAACGCTTTTTGCGGCAGCAGATAGTTGATTAACACCACCAGCGAAGTGATCGCTCCGGAAAGCATCAGCGAGTTAATCGGCACACCGCGACGGCTGACGCGAGTCAAAAACTTCGGCGCATTACCCTGCACAGAAAGGCCAAACAGCATGCGGCTGTTAGAGTAAACCCCGCTGTTATACACTGACAGCGATGCTACCAGAATGACGAAGTTCAGCGCAGAAGCTACCACGTTGCTGTCGAGATTATGGAAAATCATCACAAACGGGCTACTGTTGGATTTCACTTCCATCCACGGATAGAGCGCCAGTAAAACCACCAGTGAACCGATGTAAAACAGCAGGATGCGATACACCACCTGATTTACCGCTTTTGGAATGCTTTTTTCCGGATCGCGCGCTTCAGCGGCAGTAATCCCAATCAGCTCCAGACCGCCGAAGGAGAACATAATTACCGCCAGCGACAAAATCAGCCCATTCCAGCCGGTGGCGAAGAAACCACCGTAGCGCCAGAGGTTGTCGATACTGGCTTTCTCGCCGCCGTGACCAGAAAACAGCAGCCACAGGCCAAAGCCGATCATACCGATGATCGCCAGCACTTTAATCAGCGCAAACCAGAACTCGGTTTCGCCATATAAGCGCACGTTCACCAGGTTAACGGCGTTGATGATAATAAAGAAGGCGGCAGCCCAAATCCACGTTGGAACATCCGGGAACCAGTACTGCATATAGATGCCCGCAGCGGTCAGCTCTGCCATTCCCACCAGCACGAACATTACCCAGTAGTTCCAGCCAGAGAGGAAGCCCGCAAACGGTCCCCAGTATTTATAGGCAAAGTGGGCAAATGAACCGGATACCGGCTCCTCAACCACCATTTCGCCAAGCTGGCGCATAATCAGGAAAGCGATGATCCCGGCGACGCCGTAGCCCAGCAATACAGCCGGACCCGCCATCTGAATCGCCGGGCCAATGCCAAGAAACAGACCAGTACCAATTGCGCCACCCAACGCAATCAGTTGAATATGACGGTTATGTAATCCGCGATGAAGCGTCGGCTCTTGATTCGACGCAGTATCTTCCGATACGGTTGACGCGTTTTTCACGCCTTTCCCCTGTGTGTCTTTTTTGTTGAGGGGCACCTTTTAACATTTAGTGCCCATCGTCGCAAGACACAATCCACACGGTTAAACGGGGTATCCTGCTTTTATTTCCGTACCCGATGTCGGTGCAGCCACATCAGCTTATACGCCGCCGGGATAATAAACAGCGACAGCAAAGGTGCGGTGATCATGCCGCCAATCATCGGCGCGGCAATCCGGCTCATCACCTCTGAACCAGCCCCCGTTCCCCACAGAATCGGCAGCAGACCGGCGATAATCACCGCCACCGTCATCGCTTTCGGGCGCACGCGCAGGACCGCGCCGTGATATAACGCCTCATCCAGCTTCTGCTCGCTGAATGTTTGTGGATTATTCAACGACGGCACGGCCTCTATGGCGTGACGTAAATACATCAGCATCACCACGCCAAATTCGGCGGCGACCCCGGCGAGGGCGATAAAGCCAGTGCCCGTCGCCACGGAAAGATGAAAGCCCATCCACCACAGCAACCAGATGCCGCCCACCAGCGCAAACGGTACGCTGCTGATAATCAGCAACGCTTCGCCCACCCGACGGAACGCCAGATACAACAGCACGAAGATAATCATCAACGTCATCGGCACCATGAGTTTAAGCTTATGGTTGGCGCGCTCCAGTAGCTCGAACTGCCCGGAGAATGCCACGCTGGTGCCCGGTTTTAACTGCACTTTTTCAGCTATCGCTTTTTGCAAATCGTGAACCACCGACACCATGTCACGATCGCGGGCATCGATATAAATCCAGCTCGTCGGGCGCGCATTCTCGGTTTTCAGCATCGACGGTCCGGTAGAGACTTTAATGTCGGCCACGTCTGCCAGGGTGATTTGCTGCTTCATCGGCGTCAGGATCGGCAGCTGGCGCAGTGCCTGCGGACTATCGCGCCAGCTTTGCGGATAACGCAGATTAATTGGATAACGGGCAATCCCTTCCACCGTTTCGCCAACCATCGCCCCGCCCACCGCAGAAGTCACAAACAACTGCACATCCGCCACCGTCATACCGTAACGTGCGGCTTTTTCACGGTTAATCTCAACGTTGATATAGCGCCCACCTTCCAGCCGCTCGGCAAGCGCAGAAGCTACGCCTGGCACCGTTCGCGCTACTTCTTCAATTTGCTCAGCCATCGCGTCGATATCCGCCAGCACAGTGCCGGAAACTTTAATGCCGATGGGGCTTTTAATGCCGGTTGAGAGCATATCGATACGGTTACGAATTGGCGGCACCCACAGATTCGCCAGCCCCGGCAGCCGCACGGTGTTATCCAGTTCCTCAATGATTTTGTCCATCGTCATGCCTGGCCGCCACTGCTCCTGCGGCTTAAGCTGGATGGTCGTTTCTACCATCTCCAGCGGAGCAGAATCGGTGGCGGTTTCCGCTTTCCCGGTTTTGCCAAATACCCGCGCCACTTCAGGTACGCTCATAATTAGCTTGTCGGTTTTTTGCAGCATACTCGCCGCCTCTGCTGCGGAAATCCCCGGCAGCGTCGATGGCATATACAACAAGTCGCCTTCATTGATCTGCGGTAAAAATTCCCCGCCAACTTTATTGAGCGGCCAGAGAACCGTCAGCACCGAAAGCGCCGCCACCAGCAGCGTGGTTTTCGGCCAGTGCAGTACTTTCAGCAACAGCGGATGATAAACACGAATCAAAAAGCGATTGAGCGGGTTACTGCTTTCCGGCGGAATTTTGCCACGGATCCAGTAGCCCATCAGGATCGGGATCACTACGATCGCCAGCAGCGCCGCACCCGCCATCGCATACGTTTTGGTGAACGCCAACGGGCCAAACAGACGCCCTTCCTGCCCTTCCAGGGTGAAGATCGGGATAAACGACAACGTGATAATCAGCAGACTGATAAATAGCGCCGGCCCCACTTCAACAGACGCATCGGTGATCACCTGCCAGCGCGTTTTATTATCCAGCGTGGCGTCAGGATGCTGGTGCTGCCACTCTTCCAGCCGTTTATGCGCATTCTCGATCATGACGATAGCAGCATCGACCATCGCCCCGACGGCAATCGCAATGCCACCCAACGACATAATATTGGCATTCAGTCCCTGGAAGTGCATGACAATAAAAGCAATACACAACCCCAGCGGCAACGAAATAATCGCCACCAGCGCCGAGCGCACATGCCAGAGAAACAGCGCACAGACTACCGCCACCACAATAAACTCTTCCAGCAACTTGCCGCTGAGGTTGTCGATGGCGCGGTCAATGAGCTGGCTGCGATCGTATGTTGTAACTATCTCCACGCCTTCCGGCAGACTACTTTTCAGCGTTTCCAGTTTGTCCTTCACGGCGGCGATCACTTCTCGGGCGTTTTTGCCGGATCGCAGGATCACCACCCCGCCCGCCACTTCGCCTTCGCCGTTTAGTTCGGCAATGCCCCGGCGCATCTCCGGGCCAATCTGGACCTTCGCAACATCGCGCAGATAAACGGGCACGCCATTTTCACTGGCTTTTAAAACGATGTGATTAAAGTCGTCGAGCGTTTGCAGATAGCCGCTGGCGCGCACCATATATTCCGCTTCCGCCAGTTCGATCGACGAACCGCCCGCTTCCTGGTTTGAAGCATCCAGCGCGCTTTTTACTTCGGCGAGACTGATGCCATACTGCGCCAGGCGCTGGGGATCGATAACCACCTGATACTCTTTCACCACACCGCCCACCGACGCCACTTCCGCAACGTCAGGGATGGTTTTCAGCTCATATTTGAGAAACCAGTCCTGTAATGAGCGTAAATCGGCCAGATCGTGCTTACCGCTGCGATCCACCAGTGCATATTCATAGATCCAGCCAACACCCGTGGCATCTGGCCCCAGCTCGGCGCTGACTCCCGCAGGCAGCTTACCCTGTACCTGGTTGAGGTACTCCAGCACCCGCGAACGCGCCCAGTACGGATCGGTGCCATCTTCGAAAATGACATACACATAAGAGTCGCCAAACTGTGAGAAACCGCGCACAGTCTTCGCGCCAGGCACCGACAACATGGTGGTGGTTAGCGGATAAGTCACCTGATTTTCAACGATTTGTGGTGCCTGACCGGGATAGCTGGTTTTAATAATAACCTGCACATCGGAGAGATCCGGCAGCGCATCCACTGGCGTATTAATGATGGTCCAGGTGCCCCAGATGCTCAGAAACAACGCGCCCATCAGCACCAAAAAACGGTTCGCCACCGAGCGACGAATAATCCATTCAATCATTGGTTATTCCCTCAATGCGCATGGGTAGCACTTTCAGAGCGCATCCGCTCCAGTGCGCCAGAAATATTGGCTTCGGAATCAATCAGGAACAGGCCGCTGGAAACCACCTTTTCACCTTCCGCCAGACCAGAGCGTAATGCGGTGACGCCTTGCGATGCCTGGAAAACAGCAACGCGTTTCGGTACAAAGCGCCCGTCGGCATCAACGGTAATCACCCGCTGTTCGCTGCCGGTATCAATCAGCGCTTGTGACGGAATGAGCAGCATCGGTTCGCTGGCGGTGTTGAGTTGCAACCAGGCGTTCATGCCCGGTTTTAGCGCCTCGTCGGCGTTGTCGACTTCCAGACGCAGCTGCAGCGTGCGGGTCGCGGCATCCACGCCAGGTAGCAGCGTCCATTTGCGGATGGTGAGTGTTTTATCCGGTCGCGCCGGAACGGTGAGGGTAAACTGCGAGGCATCTTTCACCAGCCAGGCGATAGACTCCGGGATCGCAGCAGTGACCCACACCGGGTCCATACCCTGAATTTTCGCTACCACGTTATCTTTGGCGATATTCATTCCCGCGCGCAGATCAAACGCGGTGATCACGCCATCAATGGGCGCTTTGAGCGTAAAGCGAGTCTGGATTTTTTGCGTGGCGATCAGGCGGCGAATATCCGCCTCCGGCATTCCCGCCAGTCGCAGCCGCTCAAGAATGCCTTCAGTCTGGGTCGCCGTACCGCCGGTTTCGCGCAGCAGTAAATACTCACTCTGCGCTTCCACCCAGTCAGGAATGGTCAGGTCGAGAAGCGGTGTGCCCTTTTGTACTTTATCGCCCACGGTAAGCGGATACACCTTGTCGATAAACCCGGCAGCGCGAGCCTGCACAATGGCATACTGATACTCGTTGTAACTGACATTCGCCGGGAAACTCTGGGCAAAAGTCAGCGGTCCGCGCGTGACGGTAGCCGTTTTCACCCCCAGATTCTGCGTCTGAGTCGGGTCAATGCGCACACCAGACGCAGAACTCTCTTCATCGGCATATTTCGGCACCAGATCCATATCCATAAACGGCGATTTACCTGGTTTATCGAACCGCGTATTGGGATACATTGGGTCGTACCAGAATAAGATTTTACGTTCTGCGGTCGACGTTTTTTCTGCAGGCGGTTCCGCCTTTGCAACCCAGGTAAAACCTGCCGCAGAAATAATACCGCCCGCGATCATGCTGCCGATAATAAGCGCGATTTTTTTCATCTCATTAAACCTGGGTTACTGGCTGACTTTAATATCCTGTAATAAAGAAAGGTTGCCCTGCTGGACAAAATTAAACGCCACTTTGTCGCCGGTTTTAATTTCACTCATTTTCGTCTGCGGGGTGATGGTAAAGCGCATGGTCATCTCCGGCCAGTTCACAGCAGCAATCGGATCGTGATGGATGGTGATTTTTTTGCTTTCCAGATCAATACCCTTTACCACGCCAGTGGCGCTAATAACCTGTGGTTGTGCTTCGCTCATGGTTTCATGATGATGTTCGTTAGCCTGGGCATTAAAGCCAATAACGGTAAACAGACTGAACATTGCGACTTGCAGTGCTTTTTTCATTTATTCTCTCCTGGAGTTAAAAGTCATACTCTAAATAATTCGAGTTGCAGGAAGGCGACAAGCGAGTGAATCCCCAGGAGCTTACATAAGTAAGTGACTGGGGTGAGCGAACGCAGACGCAGCACATGCAACTTGAAGTATGACGAGTATATTGCTGTCAACCGCCACCAAGTGCGGTATACAAAGAAATTTCGTTAACCTGACGGGCATAATTCAGGTCGAGTAAAGTTTGTCGGGTTGCAAATAAAGAACGCTCGGCATCCAGCACTTCCAGATAACTTACTGCGCCGTGCTGATATAATGCCCGCGCCCGTTGCAAAGTAATTTGCAGCGATGCCAGATAACGCTGCTGGGCGCTAATTTGATCGTTCAGGCTTTGACGTAATGCCAGCGCATCTGCCACTTCTTTAAAGGCGTTCTGGATTTTCTGTTCATAATTCACCACCGACTGCTGCTGGCGAATTTCGGCGATATCCAGATTGGCCTGGTTGCGTCCGGCATTAAAAATGGGGATATCAATTTTAGGAATAAAATTCCACATCCCGCTGCTGGCGTTAAATAATGACGACAGATCGCTGCTGGCGGTTGATATTCCGCTGGTCAGGCTGATAGACGGGAAAAATGCCGCGCGTGCAGCGCCAATATTGGCATTAGCCGCCATTAACGCGTGTTCAGCTTCCATAATATCCGGGCGCTGCAATAAGATTTGCGACGACAATCCCGCCGGTAATTTAACGCTTTGCAGGCTGTCGCTGTTTACTGTCTGCGCTTGCGGCAGCTTGCCGTAGCTTCCCAATAACAGTTGCAATGCATTATTCGCCTGCGCCAGTTCCCCCTGACGTTTAGCGATGTCGCTGCGGGTACTTTCAATCACCCCGCGAGCCTGTTCCAGCGCCAGAACATTACTGCTACCTGTCAACAGTTGTTTTTCGACAAACGCATATGACTGCTGATAATTACGCAGCGTTTCTTCGGCTATTTGCAATTGCGCATACGCTAGCTGCTGATTGAAATAACTTTGCGCGACATTAGAAACCAGCAAAATATGCACCGCGCGCTGGGCTTCCTCAGTGGCTAAATAATTTTGGCGCTCGGCTTCGCTCATGTTCTTTAAGCGACCGAAAAAATCGAGATCAAAGCTGGCGTTAAGGCCGGTCGAAAACTCCCGTGTCGTGGCGGTATTCCCTTTAAGATTACCGCTCCAGCTGCCGCTGCCCTCGCCATTGAGCTGTGGGTAGCGGTCGGCATCGGTCAGACGATATTGCGCCCGTGCCTCCTGCACTTTCAGCGTCGCCATGCGCAAATCCCGATTATTCACCAGCGCCTCGCTAATCAGCGTCTTCACCTGATTATCAACAAAAAAGGTGCGCCAGCCCGCGTTCTGATAGTTATCTGCTGCGTTAACCAGGCCGTTCTGGCTGAGTGAGAACTGCTGCGGCACGGGCATTGCCGGACGCTGATAATCCGGTGCCAGTGAACAACCGGTTAGCGCAAGGGCCACACAAAATGGCAGAAGTTTACAAGGAGACATAGGCTCATAATTTCTGGTGATTTTATACCGCCAACTTTACTCGCCAGGCTCTGATTTTCCGGTGACAGGAAAATGACAAAATTGTCATTTTGCCAATAAGCGATTGCCATCTGATCCCGCTACTCTAGAATTGCCCGGGCAACATGCGGAGGAAATATGAAACTGTTGATTGTCGAAGATGAAAAGAAAACCGGAGAATACTTGACCAAAGGGTTAACCGAAGCCGGTTTTGTGGTCGATTTGGCCGACAACGGGCTGAATGGCTACCATCTGGCGATGACCGGTGATTATGATCTGATAATCCTCGATATTATGCTGCCGGACGTGAACGGCTGGGATATCGTGCGCATGTTACGCTCCGCCAATAAAGGGATGCCGATTCTGTTGCTTACCGCGCTTGGCACCATTGAACATCGCGTCAAGGGGCTGGAGTTGGGGGCAGATGACTACCTGGTGAAGCCATTCGCTTTTGCTGAACTGCTGGCGCGGGTGCGCACATTACTGCGGCGCGGGGCGGCGGTGATTATCGAAAGTCAGTTTCAGGTTGCCGATTTGATGGTCGATCTCGTCAGCCGCAAAGTCACCCGCAGCGGCACGCGCATCACTTTGACCAGTAAAGAGTTTACTCTGCTGGAGTTCTTCCTTCGCCATCAGGGCGAAGTGCTGCCCCGCTCGCTTATCGCCTCGCAGGTATGGGACATGAATTTTGACAGCGATACCAATGCTATTGATGTGGCGGTGAAGCGGCTGCGCGGCAAAATCGACAACGACTTTGAGCCGAAGCTAATTCAGACCGTGCGCGGCGTGGGTTACATGCTTGAGGTGCCGGATGGTCAGTAAGCCATTTCAGCGCCCGTTTTCGCTGGCAACCCGCCTGACCTTTTTTATCAGCCTGGCCACCATCGCGGCGTTTTTCGCCTTTGCATGGATCATGATCCACTCAGTAAAAGTTCATTTTGCCGAGCAGGATATTAATGATTTAAAAGAGATTAGCGCCACCCTTGAACGGGTACTAAATCACCCTGACGAAACGCAAGCCCGACGCTTAATGACGCTGGAAGATATCGTCAGTGGTTATTCCAATGTGTTGATTTCCCTGGCAGATAGTCAGGGTAAAACGGTGTATCACTCCCCCGGTGCGCCGGATATCCGCGAGTTTACGCGTGACGCCATACCCGATAAAGACGCTCAGGGTGGCGAGGTGTATCTCCTTTCCGGCCCGACGATGATGATGCCAGGCCACGGTCACGGGCATATGGAACACAGCAACTGGCGGATGATTAACTTGCCGGTTGGCCCGTTGGTGGACGGCAAACCGATTTATACGCTCTACATCGCGCTTTCGATCGATTTTCATCTTCATTACATAAATGATTTGATGAATAAACTTATTATGACCGCATCGGTAATCAGCATCCTGATCGTCTTTATCGTACTGTTGGCGGTACATAAAGGTCACGCGCCGATCCGCAGCGTCAGCCGTCAAATCCAGAATATTACCTCGAAAGATCTCGACGTTCGCCTCGACCCGCAGACCGTGCCGATTGAGCTGGAACAGCTGGTACTGTCGTTCAACCATATGATCGAGCGTATTGAGGATGTCTTTACCCGCCAGTCCAATTTCTCAGCGGATATCGCTCACGAAATTCGCACGCCGATTACCAATCTCATCACGCAAACGGAAATCGCCCTCAGCCAGTCTCGCAGCCAGAAGGAGCTGGAAGATGTGCTCTACTCTAATCTCGAAGAGCTGACGCGAATGGCGAAAATGGTCAGCGATATGCTGTTTCTCGCTCAGGCCGATAACAACCAGCTAATCCCCGAAAAGAAAATGCTCAACCTGGCGGATGAAGTCGGCAAAGTGTTCGATTTTTTCGAGGCGTTAGCGGAAGATCTCGGCGTGGAGTTGCGATTTGTTGGCGACAAATGTCAGGTTGCGGGCGATCCGCTGATGCTGCGTCGGGCGTTAAGCAACCTGCTTTCTAATGCCCTGCGTTATACGCCACCCAGTGAGGCTATTGTAGTGCGCTGCCAGACGGTCAATCATCAGGTGCAAGTTTCCGTCGAAAACCCCGGTACGCCCATTGCGCCCGAGCACTTACCGCGATTGTTTGACCGTTTCTATCGCGTTGACCCTTCCCGCCAGCGAAAAGGTGAAGGTAGCGGTATTGGGCTGGCGATAGTGAAATCGATTGTTGTCGCGCATAAAGGCACGGTTGCGGTAACGTCAGATGCGCGGGGGACAAGGTTTGTGATTATGCTGCCGGAGAGAGAGTGATTATTAAGTTCAAATTCAGGGCGTGGTGCATCACCTCCTGGTATTGTTGATCAACAAATTAGAGAAAAACTTATTAAACATATGAAATATCGAAGGCTTTTATTTTTCAAAGTTTCACGAGATGTTTGTATATGAAACTTAGTTAAATCTGTGTTTCTTCCAATTGTAGATCACAATGCCCTTTCTAAATTTTCATCGTTATAAACAAGCCATCTATCATATAAAGCAATGAATAATTTAATCGCGATTAATCATCATTAATTGTTATATTATTCACTCAATCTATTTATCAAGTGAATTTGATAAATTCCTAATTTAAAATATCCACTATTGAGCCAGTATTTAACAACGTTAAGATGTGCAATGTGCAGATCATGTTATCAGGGTGGAGCGGTAGCATATATTTCTTATGCAATCATTCATTTTAATAATGTTAATTGGATTATTTATTGCTGTGAATAAAAATATATTATGAATATTGGTTTAACTTTACGTTTTTGTTACTCGTTGTGATATGCGTACCTGTCCTGAATAACGCCAAGAAACAAGAGGTTGAGCTTGTGATTATTTTTTTGACTGAACAGACACCCGTTTCTGTAAAGTAATATTTAAACAAAATTCTCACATAACCATAGCATTTTCTGTTCCTTCCCTAATAACGTCTGAAGTCGTCCCGCTTATCACATTATCCGCAGTTGTACGGTACGGATCATTATTCATTTTACTGGAGGTTGCTATGTCAACCGGATTACGTTTCACACTGGAAGTGGACGGCCTGCCGCCGGATGCTTTTGCGGTGGTTTCCTTTCATCTGAACCAGTCACTCTCTTCGCTCTTTTCCCTCGATCTCTCCCTGGTCAGCCAGCAGTTTCTCTCCCTTGAATTTGCGCAGGTGCTGGACAAAATGGCCTACCTGACGATATGGCAGGGCGATGAAGTACAGCGCCGGGTGAAAGGCGTGGTGACCTGGTTTGAACTCGGGGAGAACGACAAAAACCAGATGCTGTACAGCATGAAGGTGCACCCGCCGCTGTGGCGTGCCGGTCTGCGCCAGAACTTCCGTATCTTCCAGAACGAGGACATCAAAAGCATCCTCGGCACGATGTTGCAGGAAAACGGGGTGACCGAATGGAGTCCGCTGTTCAGCGAGCCGCATCCTTCCCGTGAGTTTTGTGTCCAGTACGGTGAGACTGATTACGATTTTCTGTGCCGGATGGCGGCGGAGGAAGGCATCTTCTTTTATGAGGAGCATGCTTACAAAAGTACCGACCAGAGCCTGGTGCTGTGCGACACAGTCCGCCATCTGCCCGAATCTTTTGAAATCCCATGGAACCCGAACACCCGTACCGAGGTGAGCACCCTCTGCATCAGCCAGTTCCGCTACAGCGCACAAATCCGCCCTTCTTCCGTGGTGACCAAAGACTACACCTTTAAACGCCCCGGCTGGGCCGGACGTTTTGAACAGGAAGGCCAGCACCAGGACTACCAGCGCACGCAGTATGAAGTGTATGACTACCCCGGACGTTTCAAGAGCGCCCACGGGCAGAACTTTGCCCGCTGGCAGATGGACGGCTGGCGAAACAACGCAGAAACCGCGCGGGGAATGAGCCGCTCGCCGGAGATATGGCCGGGACGGCGAATTGTGCTGACGGGGCATCCGCAGGCGAACCTGAACCGGGAATGGCAGGTGGTGGCAAGTGAACTGCACGGCGAACAGCCACAGGCGGTGCCAGGACGGCAGGGAGCGGGGACGGCGCTGGAGAACCATTTTGCGGTGATCCCGGCAGACAGAACATGGCGACCACAGCCGTTGCTGAAACCGCTGGTCGACGGCCCGCAGAGCGCTGTCGTGACAGGACCGGCAGGCGAGGAAATCTTCTGCGACGAACATGGTCGCGTGCGGGTGAAGTTCAACTGGGACCGTTATAACCCGGCAGACCAAGACAGTTCGTGCTGGATCCGTGTGGCACAGGCGTGGGCAGGCACCGGTTTTGGCCACCTGGCGATACCGCGTGTGGGTCAGGAGGTGATTGTAGACTTCCTCAACGGCGATCCGGACCAGCCGATCATTATGGGGCGCACCTACCACCAGGAAAACCGCACCCCCGGCAGCCTGCCGGGAACAAAGACGCAGATGACCATCCGCTCCAAAACGTACATGGGCAGCGGATTTAATGAGCTGAAGTTTGATGATGCGACAGGGAGAGAACAGGTCTACATCCACGCGCAGAAGAACATGGATACCGAAGTGCTCAACGACCGTACCACCACCGTAAAACACGATCACCGCGAAACCGTAAAAAATGACCAGACGGTCACGATCCAGGAAGGTAACCGCCTTCTTACGGTGGAAAAAGGCCACAAGATCACCGGAGTACTGAAAGGGTCTTTATCTGAGGATGTCTTTCAGGACAGAGGCACGATTGCCGGTTCGGTGCATGTTGACGCTGTAAACAATGGTGGCGAAGGCGACGGTATACAGGCTTATACGGCGATTAAGGAAATTTTGCTGGCTGTGGAGGAAAGCAAAATTGCGCTGACGCCGGATGGCATTCAGCTACAGGTCGGGGAATCGACGGTAATCAGGCTGTCGAAGGATGGCATCACCATCGTGGGCGGTTCTGTTTTCATCAACTGATTCACTCAGATTATCAGGGAGTATTTTATGCAGTTCACTTTTAATGAAGGCCACATTCAACTGCCGTCTCAATGGCAGGATCAGTCAATGCAGGTCCTGGTGTCCACAGATAACAGTGGCATCAACCTGGTCATTACCCGCGAAGCCGTTCCACAGGGAACCCTGACACCAGAGCTGTACCAGGAAACGCTGGCGCTGTACCAGGGCAAACTTGATGGGTACACCGAACATGCCTGCCGGGAAATCACTCTGGCAGAGGCCCCGGCCTGGCTGCTGGATTATTCCTGGAACGGTCCGGAAGATGAGGGGAATCAGGGGCGGATTAGCCAGATAGCCGTATTCCAGCGGCGTGGAGATACGCTGCTGACCTTCACTTTCAGCACCTCCTTATCCCTGAAGAACAGTCAAAAGACGATGCTGCTGGAGGTGATAAAGAGCTTAACCCCGTTGCCACCGGAGAATGACATCCAAAAGGACCAGCCGCGCTGACATAAACGAGGGATAACACATGAGTGAAGGACCAGGCGGGCCACAGGGAGCGACCGCAGGCGGTACGCTGGCAATGCGAATGCTGTCACAGCAGGCGATGGTCGCCAGCCAGATGAAACGGGCAGCCAACGACAAAGCCATTGCACAGATGCTGGCAGCAAAGAAGTCCGGCCCACCTGCCGCCAGGCTGGGCGATGAAATTCAGCATAAAAGTTTTCTGGGGGCACTGGCAGGGGCCGTGCTGGGGGCGATAGTGACCATCGCAGAAGGTTGCCTGATTATGGCCGCCTGCGCCACCGGCCCTTATGCGCTGGTTCTGGTGCCTGCGCTGATGTATGCCAGCTATAAGGCGAGTGATTATGTGGAGGAGAAACAGAACCAGCTTGAATCATGGATAAACAGCTTTTGTGACACGGACGGCGCCATCAATACCGGTTCTGAATATGTAAACATTAACGGAAAGCCCGCTGCAAGGGCCGCCGTCACCCTTCCCCCTCCTCCCCCACCTGGAGCAATACCTGAAATCCCACAGGGGGAACCCTCATGGGGTGATATTGCCACTGACCTGCTTGAATCGGCAGCGGAAAAAGCAGTACCACTGGCGAAGGCCTGGGGGAACGCTGTTATCACCCTGACGGAAAGCAATGCCGGTTTTATGGATCGCGTCAGCGCCGGCGCATCGCTTCTGTTTCCCGCCGGTCCGGTATTAATGGAGTTTGCCACCATGGTGGGCGGGCGTGGCGAAATCAAAAAAGATGTGGATTTCCCGGAAGCCGGTGAGGACACGGCGCTCTGCGACAAGGAGAACAAACCACCGAGGATAGCCCAGGGCAGTAGCAACGTCTTTATCAACAATCAGCCTGCCGCGCGCAAGGGCGACAAACTGGAGTGCAGTGCGGCGATCGTGGAAGGTTCGCCGGACGTCTTTATTGGGGGTGAGCAGGTCACCTATCTGGATATCCAGCCGGAGTTCCCGCCATGGCAGAGAATGATCCTGGGAGGAATAACGATAGCCAGCTATCTTCTGCCGCCAGCAGGACTGCTGGGAAAACTGGGGAATCTGGCGAAACTGGGCAAACTGGGAAACCTGCTGGGGAAAAGCGGGAAGCTGCTGGGCGCAAAGCTCGGCGCGTTGCTGGGGAAAACAGGTAAGTCGTTAAAAAGTATTGCCAATAAAGTCATCAGATGGGTAACAGATCCTGTCGATCCGGTAACCGGCGCGTACTGCGACGAACGTACCGACTTCACCCTGGGCCAGACCCTCCCCCTCTCCTTCACCCGTTTCCACAGTTCGGTACTGCCACTGCATGGCCTGACGGGCGTGGGCTGGAGTGACTCCTGGAGCGAATACGCCTGGGTGCGTGAACAGGGAAACCGGGTGGATATCATCAGCCTGGGAGCCACGCTGAACTTCGCCTTCGACGGTGAAAGTGATACGGCGGTTAACCCGTATCACGCCCAGTACATTCTGCGCCGCCGTGATGATTATCTGGAGCTGTTCGACAGGGATGCACTGAGCAGCCGCTTCTTTTATGACGCCTTTCCGGGAATGCGTCTGCGCCACCCGGTGACTGACGATACCAGCGATGACCGCCTGGCACACAGCCCCGCAGACCGGATGACCCGCAATAATTTCGCCCTTTTCGTCAATCAGCACCGGATTAGTCCAGCCGAATTGCTTAATACTTTCTACCAGTTGTGCCACCTGCTCAGTACTGTGCGTCCTGGCGTTGTGCGCATACGGTGACAATTCTTGTAATGGGCGATAGACTATCTTTAATTTCTCGCTCATACAGCCTTGCTTTATGAATAAAACGCACCCCAGCAGCCAGTGCTACTGGGGACGGAGGTGTTGCTGGTAAAGTTAGGTATTGGATCAATGAGTGAGTCAACATAATATTAAACTCACAATTATAAATCAGCCATATATTAGGAGCGCCAAAAAAAACCTGAAAACAATATAATAACAGGATAAATTTCAAGGCGACCAAGAATCATAGCTATGCACATTAAACATTTTGCAATGTCATTAAGCACTCCGAATGACGATGCAGTAGCCCCAAAACCTAATCCCATATTATTAATACATGCAGCCACTGTTGCAAATGATGTAAGAAAATCATATCCCATACCATTTAACACCAGTATAAAAAACACCGTGAAGAGAGTATAAAGAAAAAAGAAACTCCATACAGACCTCATTACACGATCTGTAACTATCTTCCCTCCTACATTTACACTCAACAACGCTCTGGGATGAGAAAGCTGATTTATCTCGTGTTTGCTTTGTTTGAAAAGTATAAGAAATCGAAGTGACTTAATTCCACCACAAGTTGAACCTATACATCCCCCAAAGAAACTTGACAACAGCAAAAACACTATCGTGTGCGTGGGCCAACTTGCATAATCCTGCGTAGCTAAACCATTATCAGTGAGCATGGAGCTGGCAAGAAAAAACGAATGAATAAAACTTCCATGCAAGTCATACATACCTATATGCCAGACCTGGAAAGAGGTAACAATGATCACCCCTAAGGCTATTAACAGAAAGAAACGAAGTTCAATATCTCTGATTAAAGGTTTTATCGTTTTCCTGCTAATAACAATATACCAAAGAGTGAAGTTGAAAGCCGATAGCAGGGAAAAAGAACCAGCCACCAGCTCAACCAAATAGTTATTAAAATATCCGATACTCTCGCTATGAGTTGAGAAACCACCAAGCGAAACTGTGGAAATCCCGTGACAAATAGCATCAAACAAAGGCATTCCTGCAAGTCTATAACAGACAATACAAGCAATACCTAATAAAGAATAAGTTATCCACAGTGTCCGTGACGTATCGGCCAGGCGGGGAGTGAGTTTGTCATCCTTAAATGGCCCCGGCATTTCTGACTGATAAAGCTTTGCACCACCAATACCCAATAATGGCAATACAGCAACCGCCAGAACAATAACTCCTAAACCACCTATAAAATTTAACTGTGACCGATAGTACAAATATGCCCGAGGTAATGAACTAACATCATCAATTACAGTTGCTCCTGTTGTTGTTATTCCAGAAACCCCTTCAAACAGAGCATCAATGAACGTTAAATTAAGTTCTGAGTCAATCCATAAAGGGAATGCACTAATAACAGAAAACAAAATCCAAAACATTACAATTATAATAAACCCATCACGGGTACGTAATTGAATGCCAGATTTCTTAGTTGTATACCACGCTCCGCCACCAATGCAAAAAAATATAACGAAAGTTATAAAGAAAACGAACAGGCTTTTTTCTTTATAAAACAATGCTACAACCATTGGTGGCAACATTGAAAGACTATAGAGCCAAACCAGGAACCCACACATATGAGTAACAACTCTTACATGAGATGTATTCATATCTAAATATTCTTTCAATTATAACCACCTTGCTGCAATATTATGATTATACTGTATAAAATTTAACTCCTCTTAGATCTTACTTCACTGTTCCTTATGAAACAATCATCAAAATGAATCATATTGTAGTTAAGATTTTACTTTAAACACTGCTCGGTTATGTATTGCTGAGCACCTTCAAGTTGGGCCTGCATCATTACCAGTCGTTCCCGGAGGGTGAAATAATCCCGTTCAGCGGTGTCTGCCAGTCGGGGGGAGGCTGCATTATCCACGCCGGAGGCGGTGGTGGCTTCACGCACTGACTGACAGACTGCTTTGATGTGCAACCGACGACGACCAGCGGCAACATCATCACGCAGAGCATCATTTTCAGCTTTCGCATTAGCTAACTCCTTCGTGTATTTTTCATCCAGTGCAGCAACATCACGCTGGCGCTGCTGCATGTCAGTAATGGTGGCGTTCGCCTGGCTGAGTTTTTCCTTCGCTTTATCGCGCTGGTCTTTGTAGGAGATGGCGTTATCACGGTAATAATTGACTGCCCATGACAGGCTGACGATGATGCAGATAACCAGAGCGGAGATAATCGCGGTTACTCTGCTCATTTCTGCCCCCACAAACAGATTTCACGCTCAATCTCACGGCGAGTCATCAGGCCTTTCCATTGCTTACCGCCAGCGTATGTCCAGCGACGTAGCTGATCACATACGCCTTTGATATCGCCCTGGTTTATTTTGCGAAGAAGCGTCGATGTTCTGAAATTTCCAGCACCCACGTTGTAAACGAACGAGTAAAGAGCACCGCGCGTTGTTTCCGGTATATCGACTTTGATGTACGGGTTAATTTGTCTGGCGACCGTGGCAAGGTCTTTATTCAGGAGGGTTTTGCATTCTGCTTCGGTATACGTTTTACCGAGCATAATGTCTTTTCCGGTGTGCCCGTAACATACAGTCCATACGCCAACGATATCTTTATATGGTATGTAGCTGACACCTTCCAGACCATCGTCACCACTCGGACCAGTGATGAGCACAGACGCTATGGCAACAGCCCCACCACCAATAGCAGCTGCTACAGCCTTGCGTAATGATGGCGACATTATTCACCTCTCGCAGCCTTACGCTTATCTTCTTTAATCTTGAAATAAAGGTTTGTCAGATAAGTGAGAAAACCCAACACAAGGCTTCCAAGCACTCCAATCGCCGCCCACTGTGACGGACTGACCTGATCAAGCCACTGTAAAAACCAGTAGCCAGCACTGCCTGCAGAGGTGCCGTAGGCAATGCCCGTTGTTAACTTGTCCATGGATTTCATAGCCTCACCTCCGCGAATAACGGATGGTGTACACGGTTCGGAACGAAGAGGAAAGGTATAGAAGTTACATTAGCGTAAGGCTTGAACATCTATTCAAAAAGAAAAACGCCAGCGATTATTCTGGCGTAGCTGAAAGCATCATACAATTATCAAATACGAAAATTACAAAATCATTAAAACGCATCACGTTACATCATGTCTTTTTCTAAAAAAAATCTTGATGAATATTGATGGGGAGGAACACCAAAATATCTTCTGAAAACACTTACAAAATATGACGTGTTTTCATAACCGCATATCTCAGCAACTTTTCCAACAGAATATAAATTGTAGCTTAATAACCTTTCCGCCATCACCATTCGCTCTTCAAGAATTAATTTACTAAATGATAAGCCTTCGTGCTTTAATTTTCTTTTTAACAGACTTTCACTCAGATACAGTCTTGAAGATATATCACAAAGTCTCCATGCTGCAGATATATCCGTGTGAATAATAGCCTTAACTTTACTTCCTAAACTATTAAGACATCCAAATAAAAAACTTTGCACTATTTTCTCTGAAGATAAGATAGCAAGACATGCAAGTGATATTTGATTTCTAACAAAATCCACAGTTCTGCCATCACAATTCAAGCATGCAATCAAGTTCTTTAACAATGAAAAATCTTCACATTCCACCATCAAGTATGCCGGATAAAACCTTCTTACAGAAAAAGGTGAGAGTGTGTTGCTTTTAAAGAAATCATTAACTGTTTTCTCTTCAACATCTACGATCATTACATGATCTATATTTGATGAAAAAAAATCTTTCAAATTGTAATCAATGAGAACAGCACTTCCTTTTTTAAACAAAATATCTTCTTTACCAATTCGGACATCAAACGAGTTCAACACCAAAATGATAGAACATATGTATGGCATATTATCCACCTGATATCATTGGGGTTACACCAGGTAAGTATAGGTGGAAAATCAATATTCGCCAGTTCAACAATAAGGAAAATCTCATTGCATCACAAGTATAAAATTATGTATTTAACTCACAAAGACAAATTATTAAACCAATCTGTTATATTATATATAGCTGCGTGGAATCATAATATCATATATTTTGACTGGCATGTTTACCAAATTTAAGTTGCATCTCAATGGTTTCTTCAGCGTAAACAGAGTTTTTATACAAACTGACACTCTGGGTATCATAGTGTAGTTTTTACGATTGTAAATATCCTGTATGCAGGAACTCATCCTTTTGGATGATATCGCATACAATTAATTTACCATCAGTCTTAGAGCCAGTTCGTCCGGATAGGGATCGAAGTAATTCTGTGTAAGCAAGTAATCATTAGGATACTCACCCAGATAATGCTTCAGCAGAGTCAACGGCGCAAGAAGAGGTAATGTGCCAGAACGATAGTTAAGTATAACCTCGCTCAACTCTTTACGCTGGCGTGTACTTAAGTAGTTACTAAAATACCCCTGTATATGCATCAGCACATTCGTGTGATTTTTACGTGATGCAGGTTTTCTGAGAATCGCCATCAGCTTATCACGATACACCTCAAAGTATGATTCAAGATCCGCCCACTCGTGTATTGCAGCCACAAATGGTCCCATATCTTTATAGCCTGTCTGACTATGCGCCAACAACTGAAGCTTATAACGACTATGAAAAGCCAATAACTCTCTTCTTGATAATTTCTCCTTGTAAAGGTGATTGAGCTCATGCAAAGCAAAAACTCTTTCAACAAAATTCTCACGAAGCACTGGATCATGTAATCGCCCATCCTCTTCAACCGGTAGCCAGGAAAACTTTTCCATCAAAGTGCTCGTAAATAGTCCCACTCCATCTTTACGACCTCGATTACCATTTTCATCATAGACACGCACGCGCTCCATGCCACAGCTGGGAGATTTAGCACAAACCACAAACCCCGATACATCCTTTAATTTGTCCATATAAGAACGACTAAACTCTGTCATTCTCTCTGTCACATCCTCATTCTGGTCGTGGCTGAAACACATCCGTATATTTCCTTGCGTCGAGCGCACAAGACGTAGAGCAGGACGCGGAACTGGCAGCCCTATAGCCATTTCCGGACATACTGGTCTGAATGTTACCCATTCCACTAATTTGTCCATTAAAAAGTCAGCTCTTTTGTGACCACCATCAAAACGAACAGCAGAACCGGCCAAACAACCGCTGATTCCAATCACAGGTTTTTTTATCATATCCTCCCCCTTGACTAATTCATTAACACATAAACTGTGTAGTGCACGGAATAAATTGCCTTTCTGGCGTCATCACTGACAATTTTTCTGTTATGGACTATTCCTAATATAGTATGAAAGTTCTTTAAGTGATCGGTCGTAATCATCTATCTTTCATACTTACTCTCAACTATCAAAAGTACAGGATTTATTATGAAGTTATGGCCTGTGTTGACTGGCATTGCGCTCTCTTTCACTCTTATAGCATGTAAGGCCCCGACACCACCTAAAGGTGTGCAGCCGATTACAAATTTTGACGCCAACCGCTACCTCGGAAAATGGTATGAAATAGCTCGCCTCGAGAACCGGTTCGAACGTGGTCTGGAACAGGTCAGCGCTACTTATGGAAAACGGAACGACGGAGGGATTCGTGTACTTAACCGTGGATACGATCCAACGAAAAATAAATGGAGCGAGAGCGAAGGTAAAGCATACTTTACTGGAGATACTAAAACTGCAGCGTTGAAGGTTTCGTTTTTTGGCCCCTTCTATGGTGGCTATAATGTAATCAAACTGGATGATGAGTATAAGTATGCTCTTGTCAGTGGTCCGAACAGAGAATACCTATGGATTCTGGCAAGGACCTCAACTATTCCAGATAAAGTAAAAGCAGACTATGTGCGAACCGCTCAAAAGTTGGGATTCAATGTCAATGAATTATTATGGGTTAAACAATAAAATCCCTACCCGAAATGATACTTATTAGAAAAAAACCAGCCTTTGGGGAGGCTGGCTAAATCAGGAAACAAGCTGTTATATGATAATAACTACGTTGCGATTCCAACATTTAAAATGTTAGACTAATGACAATCAGACAGCAACTTTTCCTTTAATTATTTCGAACAATCAGCATCCATCTCCAATCGGAGATCCAACACCATCAGCATACCCTCCACTACGCCCTCAGCTTTCTGGAGCATCCTGCCAACCCAACAATCAGATCGCCCATGCTTACGTGCAAGCGCCATAAAAGTCATGCCGCCGACATAATAGTCCACCAATAAATCATGCAAATCGCTGTTGTTCTTTTTCAGACGGGCCATGCACCCGCAAATGATCATCGCGTCATCGTCACAACATTGTGGGCGAGATTTTACTTTTGAAGGAATTAATCCCTTAAAACCGGCGGCAATGGACGACCAGGTCACATCTTCATGATTATTAGCCGCCCACGCTCCCCAACGCTCAAGAACCATCTGAATATCACGCATCAACTTACTCCACAAAAATCAGACCAGAACGCCAATTACAAGCAAAAATCAACAAAACAGTATTAGTTGATTGTTATCTCTGACTTCATACTCCTGCTCCTGTCAGGGTTTTGGCGTAATTCTTCAGTATTCGGTAATCGGTCAAAACAGAACCGGGGAAACGATATAAGCGCAGACGCCCCCAGCGGTGGCGAAGAAGTTCTGCCATATAAAACTCAAACATCATTCATTCCCCATTTCGGTGATGGTCAGTTCCAGCCTCCCACCTTTGGTAACAGGCATCTTCACAACGCGGTAATCAACGACCTGAGCATCATCCAGCCAGAAACCTGCTTTGGTGAGTGCGTCAAAAGCGGCTTTTTGCAGATTATCCAGGTCACGGCGACGGCGATCCGGCATGTGGCACTCAATACGGATTTTCACTGGCATAGCCAGGCCGATATCCAGCATTGCGTTTTTAATGATTCGGGTGACGTTATCGCGGTATGCCTGCCCTTCTGCGCTGATGTGTGTGCGCCCGCGATTATGGCGGTAGTAGCGGTTATTGCTCGGCGGCCAGGGTAGTGTGATGTGGTAAGTATTCACGCCTTAATTACCCCCTCTTTCAGCCAGATAACCTGCGTTCTCGCCATACCTTCCAGCGCGCATTCTTTTGCATATCCAGCGTTAACAAAATTCGTGCGACGGTCGATCTCATCGTGACAGGCAGAACATGCAATGGTGGCAATCAGGTCTGGCGGTTTAATACCGGTGCCGCACAATCCAGCCAGCCGGATATGTGCCAGTACAGACGTTTCAGGGTTGCCATTACATACGCCAGGGATTCTTACCTGGCATTCCCGACCACGCGCTGCTTTTCTCAAATCAGCCATGATTCCTCCTTGCTGCCAGTCGCAACCATTTTTTATCAACCAGGCTGGCGGTATATCCGAGCAGTGTTGGTATTTCGGATGGCTTCAGCTCAGGTTTACGCTTACGACGATTTGGTACTCTGTAGATGTGTCCGTTCATGACACGAATAAGCGGTGTAGCCATTACGCCTCCTGCTTGTCGCGCAGCAGCTGAAACTCGCAGCTCTGTGGAATAGTCAGGTGGCAACCAATATTCATCGCCCAGGCTTCAACCTTACACAGGAAGACATACATCTCTCCGGTATCAAGATCGGAGGTATGGCGTAACGACTGGATAGTGGTGATATCACCGGTTACGACATCAACCAGGTCTTTGGTTTCATAACCGAGATATGTGTGTTTGAGAGCATCTTTTACCCAAGCTGGAGTAGCGAACGTTTTACCCTTGCTGATGAGGTATTCACTGATTTCGCTGTACCACATGTGGCTGAGTGCATTCTGGGAAAGACTGCGTTTCTCACGCCACGGTTTGGGTCCACTTGTCGCGGAGTTTGGCCGGACTCCGCTGCATACTGTCCAGGTGAGCGCGGGTGATGGCATAACAGAGGAAAGAAAATGTCACTCTTCCGCAGAAATGAAATATGGTATGCCTCGTATTCGCTCCCGGGCGGGAAACGAATTAAGGAATCTCTTGGCACAAAGGACAAGCGGCAAGCTCAGGAGTTGCACGACAAGCGAAAAGCAGAACTCTGGCGAGTAGAAAAGCTAGGGGATTTACCTGATGTCACTTTTGAAGAGGCCTGCCTAAGATGGCTTGAGGAAAAAGCTGATAAAAAATCTCTCGATTCAGATAAAAGCCGGATTGAGTTCTGGCTTGAACATTTTGAGGGTATAAGGCTTAAAGATATCTCGGAGGCAAAGATTTACTCTGCTGTAAGCAGAATGCATAACAGAAAGACGAAAGAAATATGGAAACAGAAAGTTCAGGCCGCCATCAGGAAAGGTAAAGAACTGCCTGTTTATGAACCAAAGCCAGTATCAACTCAGACAAAGGCAAAGCATCTTGCCATGATAAAGGCCATTCTCCGTGCTGCAGAACGCGACTGGAAGTGGCTGGAAAAAGCGCCTGTCATCAAGATACCAGCGGTCAGAAACAAGCGAGTCAGATGGCTGGAAAAGGAGGAAGCAAAACGCCTTATTGATGAGTGCCCCGAACCACTGAAATCTGTCGTCAAGTTTGCGCTGGCAACTGGTCTGAGAAAGTCGAACATCATAAATCTGGAATGGCAACAAATCGACATGCAGCGACGAGTTGCCTGGGTGAATCCAGAAGAGAGCAAATCAAACCGCGCCATTGGTGTGGCGCTGAACGATACCGCCTGTAAAGTGTTGCGTGATCAAATAGGCAAGCATCACAAATGGGTGTTTGTACATACCAAGGCGGCTAAGCGAGCAGATGGAACATCAACGCCTGCGGTCAGGAAGATGCGCATCGACAGCAAGACATCATGGCTATCAGCTTGTCGTCGTGCAGGAATTGAAGATTTCCGTTTCCATGACCTCAGACACACCTGGGCAAGCTGGCTGATTCAGTCAGGCGTCCCATTATCAGTGCTTCAGGAAATGGGCGGATGGGAGTCCATAGAAATGGTTCGTAGGTATGCTCACCTTGCGCCTAATCATTTGACAGAGCATGCGAGGAAAATAGACGACATTTTTGGTGATAATGTCCCAAATATGTCCCACTCTGGAATTATGGAGGATATAAAGAAGGCGTAACTGATTGAATTGTAATGGCGCGCCCTGCAGGATTCGAACCTGCGGCCCACGACTTAGAAGGTCGTTGCTCTATCCAACTGAGCTAAGGGCGCGTTGATACCGCAATGCGGTGTAATCGCGTGAATTATACGGTCAACCCTTGCTGAGTCAATGGCTTTTGATCTGGTTGCTGAACAAGTGAACGACCGCGTCTGATTTTCTGATTTATTTCGCTATAGTGGCAAACAAACGCACACCGCTGCGCGTCTGAATCAAGAAAACCCGTATTTTCATGTATCAAAGTACAATTTACCGCCCTAACGGAAAATTGTCCGCTCCTATGAGACTGGTAACTATGAAACCAACGTCGGTGATCATTATGGATACTCATCCTATCATCAGAATGTCTATTGAAGTTCTGTTGCAAAAAAACAGTGAATTGCAGATTGTCCTGAAAACGGATGATTACCGCATAACCATCGATTATCTCCGAACCCGTCCTGTTGATTTAATCATTATGGATATAGACTTGCCCGGAACAGACGGTTTTACCTTCCTGAAAAGGATCAAACAAATCCAGAGCACAGTGAAAGTGTTATTTTTATCATCGAAATCAGAATGCTTTTATGCTGGCAGAGCGATACAAGCTGGTGCTAACGGTTTTGTCAGTAAATGCAATGATCAGAATGATATTTTTCATGCCGTTCAGATGATCCTCTCCGGATACACGTTTTTTCCTAGCGAAACGCTTAACTATATAAAAAGCAATAAATGTAGTACGAATAGTTCAACGATCACTGTGCTATCTAATCGTGAAGTGACCATATTACGTTATCTTGTTAGCGGATTATCTAATAAAGAAATTGCCGATAAGTTATTACTTAGCAATAAAACAGTTAGTGCGCATAAATCTAATATTTATGGCAAGCTAGGTTTGCATTCAATTGTAGAGCTTATCGACTACGCCAAATTATACGAATTAATATAATATTAATTATAATTGATCATAAATATCGCATCCGCTTTCGCCACACCTGGCCGAACACCGCTGGCTAACGCTCGATAATTGGCAAAAAAGTTTAGTGTGACATTGCCATTTGCATCTACTTCCTCAGTCGGGCTCGCCTCCCCCAGTGCGAGCCGGGAGCGATCGCTATTACGTAATTCGATGGCGACGGTTTGTGCCATTGCGGGATCATCCAGAGCCAGCAGGTTGGTATCGGATGCCGGCGTTCCCGTAAATAAAATCGCAACTGAACCCGGAGGACATCCCTCCAGCCGCAGGCTAAAAGGGACGAGTGCCGTGGTATCGCCAGCGTTCAGTAATTGTGTCGTAGGCCATCTGCCTAAATCTACCGTCTTATCAATATCCGCTGTGTTTACGGTACAGGAGAAATCAACAACGTTACCGTGCAAATTGATATTAATCGTTCCTAAAGGGTCAGCTGCCCATCCACTGGAACTCCACAGTAACCCGCAGAAACAGCTAAAGAGTACTCTTCTCATTCTCCGTACCTCATTGATAATCGACGCGTAAATACCCCAGCGCGCTAAACGGCCCCTCGGTCGGTTTTTGACCGGTAATACTGATAGGCCAGGCGCGAAGTGTGACATTGGCTGCCGCAGCTGCATCCAGACGGAAAGGAATAACGCTATTGAGATCGTTAGGCGTAATCGGCGTATCGTTCTGATCGGCGACAATAAAACCTAAATCCTGATTGTCCGACACCATCGCCTGACCAGAAACGGCACTGGCTTCCAGACGCATTGTTAAATAAGCCTGCGCAGCAACATTCGTACATTTGACCGCAATGCTCTTGGTTTGCGGCATGACACCAGCAGGTCGATTACCCGGCCCTGCCGCACTAAATAACGATGCGCCGATATCACCAAAATCAAATTCAACAATCTGCCCGGCATTTAATTCGCAGTTTTGCGGTACTTCAACCCGGCCACCAAAACTAATGGTATAAACAGGTGTAACCAACGGATCGTAAGGCGTTGATGTCACATACACGGTAAACATCACCTGTCTGGGGATCTCCACTATGTTAATAAAGGGACGAATAACCTTTAAACGAAATATTAAACGAGAATCCATCACCCCGAATGGAAGGTTTTGCGAAACGTTAGGATCTGTTCCCATCCGAATATAATTTTGCGGGGGGGAACTGAATATCCATAACACTATCAACCAGACTCATCGCACCTAATAGATAATCATGTAATTGCATATATTTATAATTATCGATAGTTTCCTGAACAATAAAGTTGGTGACATAACTACGGTATGTATAATTCACCAGCGTGCCGGGTGGACAAATTGCTGACACACCTACCCAGCCGGATTTTTCCGGTAAAACAACAATCTGCCCTGGCTGGTTATTGGTGCTATTAAAGACATTTGAGAGATCATAGTGTTCATCTTCTGCTACGCCAGTACTATTTGCACAAACAGTAGCCCAGGATATGTTTGTTAACCACAAACATGCCATCGCCAATAATAATCTGCAGATTATCTTCATTGATAATTTCCTTTATGAGCCAGGATGTGTGCAAACTGCCGAAATAACTGTGACGGCTTGCTGTAAGCTTTGCTTCGGCAATACATAGTGCGCAATGCAGCGTGAGTTCGCGCCGTCTCCCCACTGAACCAGTAATTCACCAGACAATGGCGCACCACTTAAATAAACTTGCCCGTCATCACCCACCATACTGGTTATTCCGGTACTGTTTTCCCGTACCAGTGATCCAAACGGCACCGGTTTTCTGCCCTGGGTAACGGTAATGAGCGCCCGCACGCCTATGCGGGTATCAAAATTGGCACGAACCAACGCGCCTTGCGTCGGCACAACGCTGCTAATATTTTTTTCAACATCGATGGAATTCCCCATCGTATTGGTATCAAGCGCGATACGGTTATACCGATAAACCGTGGCATACGGCATCACCGCATAGCCGCGCCAGTCGGTTAAAATGCCAGTTTGATTTTCAATGCGTACACCGCCTGCGCCAGGCGCTTTAATCAAAACATTGGTATCCCCTAAAGGCTGGCTCAGCGTTATGCCATTTTCATGCCCGACCACACCGCCAGACAGCTGCCAGTTAACGTCATGTTGATCGCGGTCGTAGTTATACCCGACCCCCAGCGTACCGTAAGCGGCCTGCCAGTTTGCCGTGGCGCTGCCCGTATACCCATTATTCGAGGTATCACCCTGGCTTACGTGATAACTCAGGTTGTGGCCTTCCAGTAAGGTCCCACCTACACCTGCCAGCCAGCTATTTTGCCCGTTGCTGTTACGGTTGGCGTTAAAGGAGGCATAAGCGCGGTCGAGCGCATTTTCCCGGGTGTAGCGACGTTTGGTCAGAACATTGAAAGGCACTGAAACATTAAGTCCGACAATACGTTCGTTATCGGGGATCCCTACAGATTCATTCCACGAAAATGAGAGTGAATAACTGATGCCAACCCAGCTGCTGGTATACCCCACCTGATACCAGGTATCTGAATCCGAAGTATTCCAGTATTTTTGATGGGTACCAGAGATATAAAGCGAGCCAAAGTCATTAAGTGATTGTGAAATATTTAACTGCAAACGGTCTTTACGGCTAAAGCGTAAATTGTGGTAATTCACGATTATCGGTTCATCGCGATGCTCACCGTCGTAATCGTAATCATATTCGTACCCCTCCATTCGACGATACGCAACATCATCAAGGGTATAAAAACCTTGTGTCGAATAGCGGTAACCCATTAACTGAAAATTGGTGCCGAAGGTGTTCATCGATTTCGCATAGAGGAAGCGAATGGAATCCCCCTCATGACGACTGTCGTCGGCTAACTGACTGCGCGCATGGGTCACATCCAGCGACACTGTGCCCCAGTTCCCGAGGTTGCGCCCCAGCCCTAATAAAAAGGCGGTGTAATTGGCAGATAATTGCGTCCCGCCGTAGGCAGTAAATTCCTGTGGTAAACCGCCGAGTGCCGTACCCTGAAAAAAGAAAGGCGATGATTGCTGACTATTACCGCTACGAAAATCGCCCGCCGTCAGGTCAAATTTGAAACGCCCTTCGCGTTGTAAAATTGGCACTGTTGAATACGGAATTGTGTAATTCTGCTGATTACCATCGCGCTCGTCGATGGTGACGTCCAGATCGCCATTTGAAGATGTCGGGTGCAAATCTGTAATTTCAAAAGCGCCGGGGGAAACATAGCTTTGATAGATAATAAAACCATTTTGCCGAATCGTTAGCTGGGCCGCCGTACGGGCAATCCCACGTACTGTTGGGGCAAACCCTTGCTGGCTATCAGGATACATATTATCGGAAGAGTAAAGCCGTATACCACGAAATCCAACACCATCGAAAATATCACTTCCTGTATTGCCGTCTCCCATTACCAGTTCACTTTTCAGCGGAATAATGGCGCGCTGTACCCAGGTGCCAATATTATTCCACTGTTCTGAATGATATCCATTTCCGCGAAAATAGTTCCAGGAACCATTGTTGCGTAAACGCCACGGGCCAATATTAATCCCGCTGAGCTCACTAAAAAAATAGCTATCGTTACCATTACCTCTGTTACCGGTGAAATTATAATTCAGGAGTAAAGCAGGAATACCTTCATCCCACTCTTCAGGCGGAATGTAACCGTGAGCGCTACTCAACAACGCTATCTGAGGAATAGTGATGTTCAGGCGCATCGCTGCAAAATCAAAGTTAATTGTGGCATCAGGTACAGCTTTCAGTAAATTGATGCATTTATTGTTTTGCTGCTGGGCTAACTCGGGAAATGCACTGCTATTAAGGCTAATTCGTTCAAGGAGTACCTGGTTAAAACAGGGCATTAACCCACCTGATTTATCACCTGTATTTTCTGTTGTCGATTCAAATACGATATCCTGTGAACCAATGAACTCATCATTACGCCAGAGATCTACCCGATACACGCCCGCAGGTTGATGATTACCTCTCTCAAAGCGCGATAAATCAGCAACGGATGTGCCATTCTCTAATAAAAATGCCGGGTTGAAATAACTTTCCGCATAGCTTAAAAAGGAGGGTAAAATGGCAAGAGATGAATAACAAATTCCGGCCAGACACCAG
Organism: Escherichia sp. AM3; assembly: GCF_032029835.1. Lineage (NCBI taxonomy): Bacteria > Pseudomonadati > Pseudomonadota > Gammaproteobacteria > Enterobacterales > Enterobacteriaceae > Escherichia > Escherichia sp. AM3. The sequence continues at coordinate 29,285 of NZ_JAVUPQ010000050.1, forward strand.
GTATACCTCTGCGGAATATCCGTAGTAGTGGGTATTTTCATAATTAGCTCTGATATTGTCAGATGATTCGGTTAGTTTAAGTTCACTTCTCTGACCGGGGTTACTGAACCATAATCATTAACGGTCTGAAATTTCAGCTTTCCCTGCACTCCTGAGGGTAAGGGAATTTGTGAATTAACTCTGGGTGCAGCCATAGCATTCCCCAACTTTTGGTTGCCCACTTGTAAGTTAACCAGAGTGACATAAAAAGGTGAGGGATTATGAACATTGATATAGTTACCGGATCGCGAAAACTTGAGTGTGTCCGGTGCTTCTGCGGGTAATTCTTGTAATTGAATTAGACGGAGAAATAATTTCATGCGCGATAAAATCGCCAGTTGCAAAACATTCCTGCCGTTCAATGCATTTTTATCTACCGAAGGGATCGTCTTAACATTCATCCAGAACAGAGACTCACGATCTGCTGCCAGCGGTGGACCGGTGTAAATAATACGCAAGGTATTTTCGCTTTTGGGTTCACTAACAAACAGTGGCGGTGTAATGATGAATGACTTTTCTTTTACACCGCTGCTGTTTTCAATCCACGAATTGACCAGAAAGCGCTCATTGGTATGGCTATTTCTAATCCATACCGCAGTCTGTTTAGCATCAGCGGGATAAATAATACGCGTGGCACCTAATGCGATCCCTCCGGCAGCATGGGCGCTGGCCGAAATGATTAAATAAAATATAATGAGCATCAATAACTTTATTTTAGTCATCATAGTTAATACGCCTTGTGTATTCCTGACGGCAAAAATAAGAAATATAAAGAAATGATTGCTTTGGTTTCTTACAACACATCATTCCCTTTTCATTTAATAAAGCGGCATGATACAAAGTGAACATGATTTCGATTTACATTGCCACCATACCGCTTCAGACAACCGGTACATTACTTTGTTATAAGACGTGATATATAATTCAAAACAACGTGGTTTTGATTATTCGTATCTCATAATAAAAGTCGCGTCAGCATTTGCTTGCCCTGCTGATGCACTTGTACCGATGCCTTTATAACGTGCAGAAAAATGAAGAACGTTGGTCCCGGGGATCAAGTTCTGGTTGGTTGAGAAGCTATTCCCATCAGGTTTGAGAATTGCGGATGTATTATCAAGTATTTCAATACCGACACCCGTTGCTGTTGTTGTATTGGTACTGGATGCAATGGCCAATAAATTATCATTGATTGCATCAGCCTGACCAGAAAATGCAACGGCAGCATTAGCGGCAACAACAGGATCGCAGTCGTTCAACTGAATGGTGAATGGAATTAATGCAGAGGTATTACCAACAGCATTGAAAATATCGGTACGATATTGACCGAGTGTGACAACCTGGTCTGCCGAGTCAGTATTCACTGAACAGGCAGCATTCACCAGTTCGCCTTCAAAGTGAATTGTACCGCCATCTACAACGGCAGCATAACTACCCGTAGCGGCGAATAGTGCGGCAGCCAGCGCAGACGAAATAAATCTTAATTTCATATATATTCCTTCAATCTCATTTATCGACTCCACATCCGTATATAACCGATTACTTTATTTAAGACACTGATAGTAGTAAAATTCCTTTTTATCCTCTAAGAATGTCTTAATTGAAAATATGCACTCTATTCTAAAAAATAGAGAGCCCCGTTAGATGAATACTTTCGCGCAAAATATATTCAACACAAATATAGACCTGAAGCGGTAAATTACCAGGCTGAAAATTCTTTTTATATTGTCAGGTATTTCTTAAATTATCTTAATCCTTAAACGGTGATGCTGCCAACTTACTGATTTAGTGTATGATGGTGTTTTTGAGGTGCTCCAGTGGCTTCTGTTTCTATCAGC
>NZ_JAVUPQ010000051.1:0-30866 GCF_032029835.1 Escherichia sp. AM3
GTGGAGCTGCATGACAAAGTCATCGGGCATTATCTGAACATAAAACACTATCAATAAGTTGGAGTCATTACCAGCGCCATATGTTAATTTATTTAAAGCCGACCTTAGTTTCTCTAAACTCGATTTAATTAACTTTGAACATGCTGATCTGTCTCGCGTCAATCTGAACAAAGCAATCCTCCAGAATATAAACTTAATTGATAGCAAACTCTTTTGTACGTGGCTAACAAATACATTCCTCGAAATGGTTATATGTACCGACTCTAATATGGCTAATGTTAATTTTAATAATGCCAATTTAAGCAATTGCCATTTCAACTGTTCTGTTTTAACAAAAGTCTGGATGTTTAATATCCGTCTCTATCGTGTTAATTTCGATGAGGCTAGCGTCCAGGGAATGGGTATTACCATTCTCCGTGGTGAGGAAAATATCTCCATTAATAGTGATACCCTGGTAACACTACAGAAATTCTTTGAAGAAGATTGTACCTCTCATACTGGCATGTCACAAACTGAGGATAATATTAATGCAGTCGCTATGAAGATTACTGCAGATATTATGCAACACGCAGATTGAGGTTAAGTCGAAGAACAGCCAATGAATTGACTTTACAAGAGAGATAACTTATTTGTTTTAGAATCATGAATGTTAGCCCGAGCTAACCTGTTAAAGGTGCAAAAGATTGCACCTTTTTCAGATTACCTCGGGCCTGGTTACGTCGCTTTCGGCTTACTGATTTTCCTCAATTAGCAACGCTTCAAGCAAATCGAGATCGTGCAGTAATTTTTGCAGCGTTTCGTTGCTGATCTCCCGCGTGGCGCGCAGGTGGTAAAGTTCAGCACGTTCAGAACGCAATGCCGCCAGACGGAAGCGACGCTCAAGGTTCTCTTCCTGCACGGAACTTTCAACGTCGTTACGTCCATCGGCGCGACGACGCAGGTTACCAATGACGCGAGAACTGACCTCCGTAAGCAGCTGGTTATCGATATTCTCTTCGGTATCCGCCGCCAGACGCTCCTCCATTTTCTGGATCGCCACAATCGCCACTTCTGCCGTTGCCGCTCGCGCAATACGTTCCTCTTTCAATTGTTGCGAATGGTCCGCGACTTCAATGTGTTGTAGCAGAATAGGCAACATCACCACGCCGACAAACAGCGAGAAGAGAATGACGCCAGCCGCCAGGAACACCAGCTCATAGCGCGCCGGGAAGACGTTACCATCCGGCAAGAGCAGCGGGATAGAGAGCACACCGGCCAGAGTGATCGCCCCACGCACCCCGGCGAAAGACGCGATCAGGATTTCTCGTGTGGTCCACGAACCAAACTCCATCGGCTTCTTCTTCAGGAAGCGGTTGCTGAACTTTTTCATCGTCCACAGCCAGCCGAAACGGACCAGCATCAGCGCCGCATATATCAGAATAATATCGGTAAACAGCATCCAGATTTCGACGTTAGGGTCGATTTCTGCCGCCATCAGCGACGTCTCCAGAATACCCGGCAGCTGCAGACCTAACAGCAGGAACACCATGCCGTTAAAGACAAATTCCAGCATCGCCCAAGTGCTGTTTGCACGCAGGCGCATTGCCAGCGGCGCACGGCGCATCACACCGGAGCGGGTGATGGTCATCCCGGCGGCAACCGCAGCGAGGATGCCCGAAACGCCAATATGTTCGGCAATCAGATAAGAAGCGAATGGCAGCAAGAACAGCAGAACGATCTGCGTCGCGGGTTCATCACCGCCCCAGCGGCTGAGGAATCGCAGCGAGCGACCATACAGCCAGCTCACCACAAAACCAGCGAGAATACCGCCAATGGCTACTTTCATAAATTCGACCGTTGCACCGCCAACGGTGAAGATCATCGTCCCCATCGCCACTGCCACGGCAAACTTCAACGACACCAGGCCGGAGGCGTCATTCATCAACGCTTCGCCCTGCAAAATGCCCATGATTTTTTTCGGGATGCGCCCTTCGCCAACAATCCCGGAGAGCGCCACAGCATCGGTCGGAGAAAGCACCGCCGCCAGCGCAAAGGCGGGGATCAGCGGAATGCCCGGCACCACCCAGTAAATAAGGAAGCCAATGCCGACCACGGTGACCACCACCAGCGCCAGTGCGAGGCCGAAAATCTCTCGACCATGTTCAAGAAATTCACGGGTCGGCGTTTTCCAGCCATCAGCGAACAGCAACGGCGGGATAAACAAGACTAAAAAGAGTTCAGGATCAAACTCCACATGCAAACCAAACGTCGGCCACGCCAGTAGCGCACCGATGGCGATTTGCATAAGCGGAAGCGGGATCTGAAAGGGCATGACACGAGTGACCACCCCGGACAGCGAGACCACGAGGGTCATTATCAGTATGGTGAAGAAGATTTCCATGCGTTCCCTGTTTGCGATGTTTTTTTATGACCTGAGAAAAGCGTTATGCCTGAATTCTCATTTTTTCAGAATATCGCAAAAGCTCACACAATGTGCGGAGAAAATAAAAACGGGCAGCCATTGCCACCCGTTTTCAGAATCCGATGAAAGATTAGATAGCCCAGCCACCCGCATAGAAGGTCACCAGCGCCACGGCGATAACGACCGTACCGATGTTCAACTTGCGCCATTCGCCGGAAACCAGACGCCCAATCACCAGAGTCGCGAAGCCGATCATGATGCCTGTTACGATGTTACAGGTCAGCACGATGAATACCGCCGTAACCAGACCCGCCATCGCATCAACAAAATCAGCAAAGTCGATTTTCGCCACGTTGCTCAGCATCAGCAGGCCAACGTACATCAGCGCCGGAGCCGTTGCATACCCCGGAACGAGGTAAGAGAGCGGAGAGAGGAACAGAATCAGCAGGAACAGCACGCCAACGGTGATAGCCGTCAAACCGGTTTTACCGCCCGCCGCCGTACCCGCCGCAGACTCGATGTATACCGCTGCCGGAGCTGCACCCACCAGGCCAGAGAAAACGCTGCTCATGGAGTCAGTGGTCAGTGCTTTCCCACCGTCGATAATTTGCCCATCTTTATCCAGCAGGTTCGCCTGGCCGGCGACGGCACGGATAGTTCCGGTGGCATCAAATACTGCCGTCATTACCAGCGCCAGAACGCTTGGCAGGACTACAGGATTCAGCGCGCCCATAATGTCCAGGCTGCCAATCAGTGAGTTGCCGTTTTCATCGCTCAATGAAGGCATGGCGAAAACGCCGGAGAAATGGACGTTAGGATCGAAGATCAAACCGACAATTGAGATACCGATAATGGTCAGCAGAATGCCACCAGGGACTTTCAGTTTTTCCAGGCCGATGATCACCGCCAGACCTACCAGTGACATAATCACCGGGAAGGTCGCGAAATCACCCAGCGCAACGGGCAGACCATCAAGCGGGTTTTTAATCACCAGACCGACACCGTTAGCGGCAATGAGCAGCAGGAACAGACCGATACCAATCCCCGTGCCGTGCGCCACACCGTGCGGCAAGTTGCGCAAAATCCAGCTACGGATACCCGTGGCAGAAATTACCGTAAACAGCACACCCATCAGGAACACGGCACCCAGCGCGACAGGTACGCTAATATGTTGCCCCAGCACCAGGCTGAATGCGGTAAATGCCGTCAGGGAGATGGCGCAACCAATCGCCAACGGCAGATTAGCCCACAGACCCATCACGATAGAACCGAGTCCGGCAACCAGACAGGTTGCAACGAAAACTGCCGCAGGCGGGAAGCCTGCTTTACCCAACATACCTGGAACGACGATGACCGAGTAGACCATCGCCAGAAACGTTGTTAACCCGGCAACCACTTCCTGACGGACAGTGCTTCCACGTTGTGAAATTTTAAACCAGGCGTCGAGTGAACCGCCGGTACGCGCTGATGGCGTAGACATAAGAAAACATCCCCTGAGAGTTTAATTTTCGTCAAGATGCGTGGCGGACAATCCCCTGCCAGCGAAACGTTATCTTCCTGCTCCAGGTTTGCGACAATTTGCTGCGTCGCAAAAAAGCAAACGTTTAGCTCCGCGCATACAAAACGGGTGGTAAAAAAAGCAAACGATTATCCGGCGATCATAGCGGCTTTTTCAACCGAAGTTTGCTGCTTTTTTCTCTTTTATTGTCTTGACGATGAAAAACCAGGCAATTGATGCGCAAACGTTATCGTCGGTGCGCAAGATTGCAGCGTTATCGAGCCGTATACCGTTCAGGATTGCGATAAAAAATCGTCTGAGATGACAAAAATATTGCGGTTAAAAAGTATACTTTTACACTGGCGAAGAAACGTCGGTGACATACAATTAAAGCATCAACACCAACCGGAACCTCCACCACGTGCTCGAATGAGGTGTGTTGACGTCGGGGGAAACCCTCCTGTGTACCAGCGGGATAGAGAGAAAGACAAAGACCGGAAAACAAACTAAAGCGCCCTTGTGGCGCTTTAGTTTTGTTCATCTTCCAGCAAGCGTGCGCCGGTACCTTCTTCTCCTAAGCGGTCGCCCGGGTTACGCAACGGGCAATCACTGCGCGAAAGGCAGCCACAACCAATACATCCGTCCAGTTCGTCACGCAGCGCCACTAAGGTATGAATGCGCCGATCCAACTCTTCTCGCCATTGGGACGAAAGCTGTTTCCACTCTTTCGCACTTAACGTATGCCCTTCGGGCAACACGCCAAACGCTTCACCAATGGTCGCCAGCGGAATGCCAATACGCTGAGCAATTTTGATAATTGCAACATATCGCAACACATCACGTTTATATCGCCGCTGATTGCCGCTGTTACGGATACTGGTAATCAACCCTTTACTTTCATAGAAATGCAGCGCCGATACCGCCACACCGCTGCGTTTCGCCACTTCGCCGGGGGTTAGCAGCGCTTTAATGCGGGGTAATTTCTTTTCCATAAATCGCTTTACCTCAAGTTAACTTGAGGAATTATACTCCCCAACAGATGAATTAACGAACTGAACACTGAAAAGAGGCAGATTTATGTCCCATCAGAAAATTATTCAGGATCTTATCGCATGGATTGACGAGCATATTGACCAGCCGCTTAACATTGATGTAGTCGCAAAAAAATCAGGCTATTCAAAGTGGTACTTGCAACGAATGTTCCGCACGGTGACGCATCAGACGCTTGGCGATTACATTCGCCAACGCCGCCTGTTACTGGCCGCCGTTGAGTTGCGCACCACCGAGCGTCCGATTTTTGATATCGCAATGGACCTGGGTTATGTCTCGCAGCAGACCTTCTCCCGCGTTTTCCGTCGGCAGTTTGATCGCACTCCCAGCGATTATCGCCACCGCCTGTAATTTTATTGCCCGCGCGTTAACTCCCGCGCGGGTAATTGCTCCATCCATTGCATAAACACCTGCGGCGGCATCGCCTTCGCAAAGAACCATCCCTGGCAATAGCGCACGCCGCGTTTGCGCAGCCAGTTAACCTGCTCCTCAGTTTCGACGCCTTCAGCGATCGTTTTTAACCCCAGGCTGTGCGCCAGCTCGATGATGTGTTCCGCAATCAAATGACTGGTTTTGTGGGTGGTCAGCGTTTCAACAAACGATTTGTCGATTTTCAAAATATCGACATTCAATGATTTAAGGTTATGCAAGTTAGAGTAGCCAATACCAAAATCATCAATTGCCACTTCGTAACCTGCCTGGCGGAAAGCCAGAATAATCGGCGTCATTTTGTCAACATCAAGAAATGCATGCTCAGTCACTTCAAATTTAATTTGCTGCGGACGCACCGCGTATTGCTCTGTTTTCTGATTGATTCGCGCTATCAACCGTGACGTATGAAAATCGGAGGCCGACAGGTTAATAGAAACATAGCGATCTGCATGTGTTGCCAGGTAATCGCCCAGATCGCGGAAGACATTATCAATAACATAATCAGTTATCTGTTCTATCATCCCCTCCTTTTCTGCCAGCGGAATAAACTCTGCCGGATTCATTATTTGCCCCTGCTCACCAGGCCAACGTAACAACGCTTCAGCGCCGATACATTTTTCTGTTTTGATATCGATTATTGGCTGGTAATAAAGACAAAGTTGATGTTTTTCGAGGGCGCGTTGCAATTTACGTTTGGGAGATAAATAGTTTTGTCGAATACGTAGCCAGAGTAATAGCAGAACAAGACTCCCCAAAATACCGGCGGGCAACGCAAAAATAAGATGATTATAAAAATGGGTTATAAGACGTTGATATGAAGTCGCAACAATGGCTGCAATTGGGCGTTTTGTCGAATAAACTGTCGCATATAAATAGCCATTTCTTTGTACGGTTAAATCCTTCAAATGAATCAGCGGAGAAAACGTTGCTGCCGAGGCCTCTTTGCTTAACGAGAAAAAGGTTTTCGTCACCGTATCATACACACCCCATTGCAATGTCGGGTCATCAGACATCACTTCACTCCAGAAGAGAGGGTTGATAACCGCCACATAATTTCCCCGCTGCATATAGGTCATTTTATAGCCAGAGAAAAAAGGCGTATCGCGGTAATAATAGATAGAAACGTTAGGTTCACGCTTATAATCGGCCGGTGCAATCGTATAGCCGTTTACAGGCGCTATCAGCGATGAGCATAAAAAATGGTTATCACGGGCATAGATCAATTCATTAATATAAAGATAGCCACGAATAATATTCAACATTCGCTTTTGATGGGCTGGAGTGCAAACTTGCCCCTGATAGCGTTCAGCTGCATCGCTCACTAAATCTGCCTGGCGAATGACCAGCTCGGATTTATCCAGTGCCAGTTGAGCAAAGGTTCGGAGCTGATTATTCACTTCTGATTTTGCCCAAAGGAAGGCAATCCATAGCGAAAGAATGATGGGAAAGAGAACTAAAAAGATAATGCCCGGCAACGCCAGTAATTGGTGTCGTGCACGATGACTCATTGCTATCAATTTCCTGCCTGTTTATACCCGGCCATTGCAAGGTGAAAACCCTGGGTACCGACGTCTTTAGATAAATCTTACGGTATAAATAGCACTTTTGCCTGATTTGAAATTGATACCTTTCTAATCGTCACCTGGATGAAAATAATTCATTGATATTCAAAATTAATTTCCTACAGGAATGCAGAGGCGGCGGGAAGATATGCCCTTAATGCCACTGAAAAACCACATAATCTGTACAGCAATAAAAGTCACGGCCTAATATGGCTAACAAACAATCAATTGTGATATAGTTCACAAAATTAATGAAACAAACAGAGTGTTTCATTTTTGTGTTCTGCAAGCCCCGCGATAGCCAGAGTGTACCACGCCTCCCGTGAACAACGCCGCGCTGTCCAGGGCATCGGCTCTTTTCAGAGGAATTGTTTGATGGCTACCCTCACCACTGGCGTGGTTCTTCTTCGCTGGCAACTTCTTAGTGCCGTAATGATGTTTCTGGCCAGCACACTCAACATCCGTTTTCGTCGGTCTGATTATGTCGGGCTTGCGGTGATCAGCAGCGGTCTGGGCGTTGTTTCCGCCTGTTGGTTCGCAATGGGGTTGCTTGGCATCACAATGGCGGACATCACCGCTATCTGGCACAACATCGAGTCGGTGATGATAGAAGAGATGAATCAGACACCGCCACAATGGCCAATGATTTTGACCTGATACGTAGAAGCCTCCATAACGGAGGCTTCTTTTTTATGGCTGGCAGATGCTTTAATCATCCACCTTAAAACAATATAACCTATTGTTTTAATGACAAATCAGAACGGAATGTCATCATCAAAGTCCATCGGCGGCTCGTTAGACGGCGCTGCCGGAGCGGACTGCTGCGGGCGAGACTGCGCGCCGCCGCTGAACTGATTGCCACCCTGCGGCTGCTGAGGCTGACCCCAACCGCCCTGCGGCTGACCACCACCGATATTACCACCTGCCGGAGCGCCACCACCCTGACGACCACCCAGCATCTGCATGGTGCCGCCAACGTTCACCACGACTTCTGTGGTGTAGCGATCCTGACCGGATTGATCGGTCCATTTACGGGTACGCAGCTGACCTTCGATATAAACCTGAGAACCTTTACGCAGATATTCGCTGGCCACTTCTGCCAGTTTGCCGAACAGCACAACGCGGTGCCATTCAGTCTGCTCTTTCATCTCGCCGGTCGCTTTATCACGCCAGGATTCGGAAGTAGCCAGCGTAATGTTGGCAACTGCGCCACCATTTGGCATGTAGCGTACTTCCGGGTCCTGACCCAGATTACCAACGAGAATAACCTTGTTTACGCCTCTGCTGGCCATGTTCGTGTCTCCTGAAAAAAAATCGTTCTGAATAAGTGTAAACGCGCGATTGTACCATTACCAATAGCGCTTTTACTATGTTGTGACCTCGGTTCCGGGAAACAAACCTGGCCAGACATTGTTACACAACACTCCGGGTAATGCATTCCAATACTGTATATTCATTCAGGTCAATTTGTGTCATAATTAACCGTTTGTGATCGCCGGTAGCACCATGCCACCGGGCAAAAAAGCGTTTAATCCGGGAAAGGTGAATGGATAAGATCGAAGTTCGGGGCGCCCGCACCCATAATCTCAAAAACATCAACCTCGTTATCCCCCGCGACAAGCTCATTGTCGTGACCGGGCTTTCGGGTTCTGGCAAATCCTCGCTCGCTTTCGACACCTTATATGCCGAAGGGCAGCGCCGTTACGTTGAATCCCTTTCCGCCTACGCGCGGCAGTTTCTGTCACTGATGGAAAAGCCGGACGTCGATCATATTGAGGGGCTTTCTCCTGCCATCTCAATTGAGCAGAAATCGACGTCTCATAACCCGCGTTCTACGGTGGGGACAATCACCGAAATCCACGACTATTTGCGTTTGTTGTTCGCCCGCGTTGGCGAGCCGCGCTGTCCGGACCACGACGTCCCGCTGGCGGCGCAAACCGTCAGCCAGATGGTGGATAACGTGCTGTCGCAGCCGGAAGGCAAGCGTCTGATGCTACTCGCGCCAATCATTAAAGAGCGCAAAGGCGAACACACCAAAACGCTGGAGAACCTGGCAAGCCAGGGCTACATCCGTGCTCGTATTGATGGCGAAGTCTGCGATCTTTCCGATCCGCCAAAACTGGAACTGCAAAAGAAACATACCATTGAAGTGGTGGTTGATCGCTTCAAGGTGCGTGACGATCTTACCCAACGTCTTGCCGAGTCATTTGAAACCGCGCTGGAGCTTTCCGGTGGTACCGCGGTAGTGGCGGATATGGACGACCCGAAAGCGGAAGAGCTGCTGTTCTCCGCCAACTTCGCCTGCCCAATTTGCGGCTACAGTATGCGTGAACTGGAGCCGCGACTGTTTTCGTTTAACAACCCGGCGGGGGCCTGCCCGACCTGCGACGGCCTTGGCGTACAGCAATATTTCGATCCTGATCGAGTGATCCAGAATCCGGAACTGTCGCTGGCTGGTGGTGCGATCCGTGGCTGGGATCGCCGCAACTTCTATTATTTCCAGATGCTGAAATCGCTGGCAGATCACTATAAGTTCGACGTCGAAGCGCCGTGGGGCAGCCTGAGCGCGAACGTGCATAAAGTGGTGTTGTACGGTTCTGGCAAAGAAAACATTGAATTCAAATACATGAACGATCGTGGCGATACCTCCATTCGTCGTCATCCGTTCGAAGGCGTGCTGCATAATATGGAGCGCCGCTATAAAGAGACGGAATCCAGCGCGGTACGCGAAGAATTAGCCAAGTTTATCAGTAATCGTCCGTGCGCCAGCTGCGAAGGGACGCGTCTGCGTCGGGAAGCGCGCCACGTGTATGTCGAGAATACGCCGCTGCCTGCTATCTCCGACATGAGCATTGGTCATGCGATGGAATTCTTCAACAATCTCAAACTCGCAGGTCAGCGGGCGAAGATTGCAGAAAAAATCCTTAAAGAGATCGGCGATCGTCTGAAATTCCTCGTTAACGTCGGCCTGAATTACCTGACGCTTTCCCGCTCGGCAGAAACGCTTTCTGGCGGTGAAGCACAGCGTATCCGTCTGGCGAGCCAGATTGGTGCGGGCCTGGTTGGCGTTATGTACGTGCTGGACGAGCCGTCTATCGGCCTGCACCAGCGTGATAACGAGCGCCTGTTGGGTACGCTTATCCATCTGCGCGATCTCGGTAATACCGTGATTGTGGTGGAGCACGACGAAGACGCAATTCGCGCCGCTGACCATGTGATCGACATTGGCCCGGGCGCAGGTGTTCACGGCGGTGAAGTGGTCGCAGAAGGTCCGCTGGAAGCGATTATGGCGGTGCCGGAGTCGTTGACCGGGCAGTACATGAGCGGCAAACGCAAGATTGAAGTGCCGAAGAAACGCGTTCCGGCGAATCCGGAAAAAGTGCTGAAGCTGACAGGCGCACGCGGCAACAACCTGAAGGACGTGACGCTGACGCTGCCGGTGGGTCTGTTTACCTGCATCACCGGGGTTTCAGGTTCCGGTAAATCGACGCTGATTAACGACACGCTGTTCCCTATTGCCCAACGCCAGTTGAATGGTGCGACCATCGCCGAACCGGCACCGTATCGCGATATTCAGGGGCTGGAGCATTTCGACAAAGTGATCGATATCGACCAAAGCCCAATTGGTCGTACTCCGCGTTCTAACCCGGCGACCTATACCGGCGTGTTTACACCTGTGCGCGAACTTTTTGCGGGCGTACCGGAATCCCGTGCGCGTGGTTATACGCCAGGACGTTTCAGCTTTAACGTCCGTGGCGGACGCTGCGAAGCCTGTCAGGGCGACGGTGTGATCAAAGTGGAGATGCACTTCCTGCCGGACATTTACGTACCGTGCGACCAGTGTAAAGGTAAACGCTATAACCGTGAAACGCTGGAAATTAAGTACAAAGGCAAAACCATCCACGAAGTGCTGGATATGACCATCGAAGAGGCGCGTGAGTTCTTTGATGCCGTACCTGCACTGGCGCGTAAGCTGCAAACGTTGATGGACGTTGGCCTGACGTACATTCGCCTGGGGCAGTCCGCAACCACCCTTTCTGGTGGTGAAGCCCAGCGCGTGAAGCTGGCGCGTGAGCTGTCAAAACGCGGCACCGGGCAGACACTGTATATTCTCGACGAGCCGACCACCGGTTTGCACTTCGCCGATATTCAGCAACTGCTCGACGTGCTGCATAAACTGCGCGATCAGGGCAATACCATTGTGGTAATTGAGCACAATCTCGACGTGATTAAAACCGCTGACTGGATTGTCGACCTGGGACCGGAAGGCGGCAGTGGCGGCGGCGAGATCCTCGTCTCCGGTACGCCAGAAACCGTCGCGGAGTGCGAAGCTTCGCATACGGCGCGCTTCCTCAAGCCGATGCTGTAATCGTTAAGGCCGCTTTCTGAGCGGCCTTTTCCTTTCAGAGTTGCACCAGCAATTTACGTTTTTCTTCCGGCAGCAAATTCACCGCCTGCTGATAAGACGCATCCACCAGATAATAGATTTGCGAATCTGGCAGCGAACCGTCGAGATACACGGTGCTCCAGTGCGCTTTATTCAGATGGCGGCTTGGACGCACATCGCTGTGCTGCTGACGTAGCAGCTCCGCCAGCTCCGGGCTGGTTTTCAGCGAAACAGCTGGGCGATTTTCTACTTCTTTCACCATCGCAAACAGTACATCTTCCACTTTGATCTGCGTCGCTTTCCAGTCGTTATGCACGCTCTGTTCTGCGCCTGGTTTTGCCATGCAATATTGTAGCAACTCCGAAATGGTCATTTTTTACTCCCCTTGTAGTGTCGCGATGATGCGACGCGATCCGCCGTGGATGCGATGTTCCCCCAGCCAGATGCCTTGCCAGGTGCCGGTCTGAATACGCCCTTTATGTACCGGCAATACAAGCGATGTTCCCAGCATTGAGGATTTGATATGAGAAGGCATATCGTCTGCTCCCTCATAGTCATGCTCATAATTTCCGTTGTCGGGAACGGTGCGGAGGAAAAAACGCTCCATGTCGTGGCGTACGGTGGGATCGCAGTTCTCATTAAGTGTCAGAGAGGCGGAGGTATGTTGCAGCAACAGATGCAGTAAGCCGATGTTAACGCGCGGCATATCAGCCAGCTGATTCAGAATTTCATCCGTTACCAGATGAAACCCACGAGATTTGGCGCTAAGCGTGAGCGTCTTTTGATACCACATGTGCTGCTCCTTGATAAAACTCTCTTAATCAGTTTGCAGCAAGACAGCGAAAGGATAAAGGTGTGATTAAAAAAACAGCATTCGGGAGAGCATCACGCTCTCCCGCTCTGTCAGTATTCTGAATTGACGATCACCTCTTCACCAAACGCACCCGCTTATGGCAAGGGTTTGTAGGTAGAGTTGGAGGCGCGCAGAATGCGGATACCACGAGCGCCGATATCGCGTGCGGCGGTAATATCGTTATCGGAATCGCCATAAAAAATTCGGATATTTTTATCCTGCAGCCATTGCGATTTTGTATTTTGCCCTGGTTTATCGCCCGCAAAGATTACTGGATTCATGTTGGTGGCAGGAATATGAAAATTATCCGCCAGCGTTTTTGAAACCGTTTCTGTTTTCGTCGGGCTACGACCAGTCACAAAGAAGATCGCGTCACCGCGGCGTACATGCATATCAATCAGCTGGCGAGCGACCTCTTTTGGAATGCTGAATTCATCCCAGCCATTGTTCATTTTTTCCCAGAACACAGGATTTTTCAGATAATCTTCGCTTTCTGGTGAGAAGGTTTTTTTGCCGCGCCAGAAGCCCGGGCTGGAAAAAAGTACCGTGTCATCGATATCAAACCCCACCGCCATTGGCGGACGCCCTGCGAGGCTATTTTCAATTTGTGCGACCGAAACCCAATGAATTGGTGCCTGTTCAGCAAGCCTGGCAACGTTAGTCCCAGGGTTAAGCGGTGAAGGAGATGAGGCCAGGGCAACAGCGGAACTGTTTAGAGCGAACAATAAGCAAACGGCACTGATTGCCTGTGTGATCTTGCGCATATTTTTCCCTAAATAGTCAGTATGTTGAAACTTTTTATTGTGAGATTTGTTGCAAAAACCATCTGACCATAACGCCAGCTGCCGGGGAAAGGAAGGATTATCTGCGGTTTTTGTGATGAAAAGCAGGATGATTATATTTAACCCAGTAAATACGTTCCTGTCTTTTTTTGTATAAAAAATGTTTATTACTCGATGTAAGGATACATTAATTTTACGTTTATTATGATGAATCCTCTGCAAATGAGCGAAATTTGAAAGAACATTTATCTGCTGTACGATTTAATGAACTTAATGATACAGCATTACAAAAACAATCGAAGTTTATAAAGATGATTCCTGATTGACCAGAACCCTATCCTACAATGGTGACTAATTTTATTACTCCCGATGGAGATGATGATATGAATATATCATATGTGAATAGCAACAAAACGACATCTTTACCTGTTGAGCTAGATGCACTAAATAATAAAGATACCTCTTATGCCAAAGATTTTTCTTATGCTAAAGATTTCTTTTTATACATAGAAACACAGTTAAAAATTGCAAAAGATTTTTGTAGACCTGGAGAAGAAGTATCAAGTTCTATTGCAAGTAAAGTTTTTCACGCATTTATTGATTTAGTTAACAAAATCAGGGGTAAGAAAGACTTTATGTATATTTGCACGCTTTGCTGTTTTGCCGAGGAGGTTAAAGGTGATTATTCTCATTACAGGACCTTTTTATTTGATATTGGTAATCAATATAAGGTTAAACTTACACAAAGCGGAAAAAATAGCTCTCTTTAACATTAGAATTTAACGATACTATAATTGAATCTCAGAAAGTCACAGGTAATAAGGCAAAGCATATTCTTGAGGATATAGAAATATTCTATCGTAACAAACCCGATACTTATTATTAAATTTAATAATGGTTAGATGTGCAGAAATTATTACTCCACACGAAAAAATAGGGAAAGGAATTCCAGATAATTGGGATAAACTTAACAATAAAAGAACTGACAACGTTTTATTATCTCTCACGTAGAACAACGGCATCAAAAAAATCATCTACAAAGAAATAGTGAAAGCGACGACAGTTTAATTTCACTGCAGGCTGGGTAACTCCAGCCTGCTTTCCTGCATTACATCACCGCAGCAAACGCCTTTGCCACACGTTGTACATTTGCCGTATTTAACCCGGCGACACACATGCGACCGCTGGCGATGAGATAGACACCAAATTCTTCACGTAGTCGGTCAACCTGAGCGGCACTTAAACCGGTATAACTGAACATGCCGCGCTGATTAAGCAGATAATCGAAATTGCGTTCTGGCATCTCTGTGCTTAATACCTTCACCAATTCCTGACGCATTGCCAGAATGCGAGTACGCATCTCTTCTACTTCCGCCAGCCAGCTGGCTTTCAATGCCTCGTCATTCAGCACTGCAGCCACCACCTGCGCACCAAAATTCGGCGGGCTGGAGTAGTTGCGGCGAACTGTTGCTTTCAATTGCCCCAGTACGCGGCCAGCGGCTTCGGCATCTTCACACATAACAGAAAGTCCGCCGACGCGCTCGCCGTAAAGGGAGAAAATTTTCGAGAACGAATTGCTCACCAGAGCGGGTAATCCAGCGCTGGCAATGGCGCGAATAGCGTAGGCATCCTCTTCCATACCGGCACCAAATCCTTGATAGGCAATATCGAGGAATGGAATAAGCTCGCGGGCTTTGAGAATTTCAATCACCGCATCCCACTGATCATTAGTGAGATCGGCACCCGTTGGGTTGTGGCAACATGGATGCAGCAACACAATACTGCGGGCAGGTAATGTTTTCAGCGTCGCCAACAGGTCATTAAAGCGCACGCCGTTAGTCGCTTCGTCATACCAGGGGTAAGTACTCACTTCGAATCCAGCCCCGGCGAATATTGCTACGTGGTTTTCCCAGGTAGGATCGCTGACCCAGACGCCTGATTCCGGGAAGTAGCGTTTCAGGAAATCCGCGCCCACTTTCAATGCCCCGGAGCCGCCAAGGGTTTGAATGGTTGCTACGCGCTGTTGTTTCAGTACCGGATGGTCCGCACCAAACAGCAGCGGCGCAATGGCATGGCGATAGCTGTTAAGCCCTTCCATCGGTAAATAAAGCGAAGCGCCATGAGGCTGCGCATTCAGGCGCGCTTCCGCCTCCGCCACGGCTTGCAGTTGTGGAATAATTCCGTCTTCGTTGTAGTACAGACCGATACTTAAATTCACTTTGTCGCTGCGAGGGTCTTCTTTAAAACGCTCCATAAGCGTAAGAATCGGGTCGCCAGCGTAGGCGTCAACTTTTTGAAACACGCGATGGTTCTCCAGGTTTACGGGCAGGTGGTTAAAACACAATAAACCGGAAGAAGGCGAAGATCGAGTGGATGTTCAGGAGCGAACGGCAATTAGCAACAGAGTGAGACTCATGACAAACGTACATCCGCCAGAGGCACGACCTTTATAAGAGCATGAAAGAACATCAACTTATTGAATTTTTAGGATTTTATTGGCCGGATAAGGCATTCACGCCGCATCCGGCACAGACAATCAAATATTACAGAACGATTAATCCACGTATTTCATCGCGACCCTTGAAGTCAGGCGCGTAATAAGTTCGTAAGCGCTTACTTTCGTCATTTCAGCGATACGTTCTACGGGCAAACCTTCGCCCCATAAAATGACCGGATCCCCGGCTTTGTCCTGCGCCTGTGGACCTAAGTCTACGCAGATCATATCCATCGCCACGCGCCCGACAATCGGTACTTCGCGACCGTTCACCAGCACTGGCGTACCGGACGGCGCGGCGCGCGGATAACCATCGCCATAGCCCATCGCGACTACGCCAAGACGGGTATCACGTTCGCTTACCCAGGTTCCACCATAACCAACAGGTTCTCCGGCTTTATGCTCACGCACGGCAATCAGGCTGGAGGTTAGTGACATCACTGGCTGACAGCCAAAATCGGCACCGGTGGAGCGATCTTCCAGCGGCGAGACGCCATAAAGAATGATGCCCGGGCGCACCCAGTCAAAATGCGACTGTGGCCACAGCAGAATGCCACCCGATGCGGCAATGGAACGTTGACCAGGTTTGCCTTCGCAAAAGGTATTAAAGATAGCGAGTTGTTTCTCGGTTGCGCCACATTTTGGTTCATCCGCGCGCGCAAAATGGCTGACGATATTCACCGGCTGACGAACGTTTTTGCACTGGGTCAGGCGATGATAAAACGCCTCAGCCTGTTCCGGCCTTACGCCCAGACGGTGCATACCGGTATCGAGTTTCATCCAGACGGTAACCGGCTCGTCCAGGCTAGCCTCTTCCAGCGCAGCCAGCTGTTCTTCGTTATGCACGGCGGTATGAAAATGTTGCGCAGAAATCGTCGGCAGATCTCTGGCATCAAAAAAGCCTTCGAGTAACAGTACAGGTTTGGTGATTCCCCCCGCACGCAGTCGCAGAGCTTCTTCGAGACGGGCTACGCCAAAGGCGTCAGCATCGGGGAGCGTTCGCGCGGTCTCAAGAAGACCGTGACCATAAGCGTTCGCTTTCACCACCGCAACCATTTTACTGGCAGGGGCCAGTTCACGAAGACGTTGCAGGTTGTGTCGCAGAGCGCGGCGGTTAATCACAACAGTTGCCGCTTGCATTTGTGTTCCTTGATAAGTGTTTGCTTTAATTACCTAATTCATAAAATAATTATTATTCGTCGTCGTACTGCGGCCCCGCATAGTTGTCGAAGCGCGACCATTGACCGTTAAAGGTCAGGCGTACCGTCCCGATTGGGCCGTTACGTTGTTTACCGATAATAATTTCCGCGATGCCTTTTAAATCACTGTTTTCGTGATACACCTCATCACGATAGATAAACATGATCAAGTCCGCATCCTGCTCGATAGAGCCAGATTCACGCAGGTCGGAGTTGACCGGGCGTTTGTCGGCACGTTGTTCCAGAGAACGGTTCAACTGGGACAGCGCCACCACCGGCACGTTCAGTTCTTTCGCCAGTGCTTTCAGCGAGCGAGAGATTTCTGCAATTTCCAGCGTACGGTTATCGGAAAGCGCCGGTACGCGCATCAGTTGCAGGTAGTCGATCATGATAAGCCCGATGCCGCCGTGTTCACGGGCAATACGGCGTGCGCGGGAACGCACTTCCGTTGGCGTCAGGCCGGAGGAGTCATCGATATAGATATTGCGTTTTTCGAGCAAAATACCCATGGTGCCGGAAATGCGCGCCCAGTCTTCATCATCGAGCTGCCCGGTACGGATTTTAGTCTGGTCAACGCGCGACAGCGACGCCAGAGAACGCATCATAATCTGTTCTGAAGGCATCTCCAGCGAGAAGATAAGTACTGGTTTATCCTGCAACATCGCCGCGTTTTCGACGAGGTTCATCGCAAATGTTGTTTTACCCATCGACGGACGCGCGGCGACGATGATCAAATCCGACGGCTGCAAGCCAGCGGTTTTTTTGTTGAGATCGTCATAACCGGTGTTTACTCCAGTAACGCCATCGTGTGGCTGCTGAAACAACTGCTCAATACGCGCCACGGTTGCGTCGAGCACATCGGCGATGTTCTTCGGCCCTTCGTCTTTGTTTGCACGACTTTCGGCAATTTTAAAGACGCGGGATTCAGCAAGGTCCAGCAGATCTTCGCTGGTACGCCCCTGCGGATCAAAACCGGCTTCAGCAATCTCATTCGCAACCGAGATCATCTCACGGACAACGGCACGTTCACGCACGATGTCAGCATAAGCACTGATGTTCGCCGCACTTGGCGTATTTTTTGACAGCTCTGCCAGATAAGCAAAACCACCGACGCTATCGAGTTGCCCCTGGCGTTCCAGCGATTCCGCAAGAGTAATTAGATCGATAGGGCTACCGCTTTCCTGCAAACGCGCCATTTCAGTAAAGATATGACGGTGTGGGCGGGTGTAAAAATCGTCTGCTACCACACGCTCGGCTACATCATCCCAGCGTTCGTTATCTAGCATTAAACCGCCCAACACCGACTGCTCCGCTTCGATCGAGTGCGGAGGCACTTTCAGCCCGGCAACTTGTGGATCGCGTTCGCGGGGTTCAGCCTGCTGTTTGTTGAAGGGTTTATTTCCTGCCATAGTGAATGGAGTTACCGAGATAAAGAATGGGTCGAAACTTTACCATATGAAGCAGACCCTGACGATACGTTCTGGAGGACACATGGCAACACGAATTGAATTTCACAAGCACGGTGGCCCGGAAGTACTTCAAGCCGTAGAGTTCACTCCTGCCGATCCGGCGGAGAATGAAATCCAGGTCGAAAATAAAGCCATCGGCATCAATTTTATCGACACATATATCCGCAGCGGCCTTTACCCGCCGCCATCGCTACCCAGCGGATTAGGCACCGAAGCAGCAGGCATCGTGAGTA
The DNA here is from genome assembly GCF_032029835.1 of Escherichia sp. AM3. Taxonomy (NCBI): domain Bacteria; kingdom Pseudomonadati; phylum Pseudomonadota; class Gammaproteobacteria; order Enterobacterales; family Enterobacteriaceae; genus Escherichia; species Escherichia sp. AM3. The sequence goes on from NZ_JAVUPQ010000051.1 coordinate 18,361, forward strand.
AAGTCGGCAGTGGTGTAAAGCATATTAAGGCAGGCGATCGTGTAGTCTATGCGCAGTCGGCGTTAGGCGCTTACAGCTCTGTGCATAACATTATTGCGGATAAAGCGGCGATTCTGCCTGCGGCAATTTCTTTTGAGCAAGCTGCGGCATCCTTCCTGAAAGGCTTAACGGTTTATTATCTGCTGCGCAAAACCTATGAAATTAAACCCGATGAGCAGTTCCTGTTCCACGCAGCAGCTGGCGGCGTTGGCTTGATTGCCTGCCAGTGGGCAAAAGCCCTGGGCGCGAAACTTATCGGCACCGTAGGAACCGCGCAAAAAGCGCAGAGCGCGCTAAAAGCGGGCGCGTGGCAGGTTATTAACTATCGTGAAGAGAATCTGGTCGAGCGGTTAAAAGAGATCACCGGCGGTAAGAAAGTGCGCGTGGTGTACGATTCCGTGGGCAGAGACACCTGGGAACGGTCGCTGGATTGCCTGCAACGCCGCGGCTTAATGGTGAGTTTTGGCAACTCATCAGGTGCGGTTACCGGTGTGAACTTAGGCATTCTCAATCAGAAAGGCTCGTTGTATGTGACACGCCCTTCCCTGCAAGGCTATATCACCACGCGGGAGGAATTAACCGAGGCCAGTAATGAACTGTTCTCTTTGATTGCCAGCGGTGTGATTAAGGTCGATGTCGCCGAGCAGCAGAAATATCCGCTGAAGGATGCGCAGCGTGCGCATGAAATTCTGGAAAGCCGGGCAACGCAAGGTTCCAGCCTGTTGATTCCATAAAAGAAATAGGGCTTCCACCTGGGAAGCCCTTTCTTTTTATAGTTCGGCTGTATGTAGGGTACAGCACGATGAATCTGTTAGAGGCGCAATAGTGACAGATTTGATTATCAATTCCTATTTTGTTCTAAGGATAAAACCTTAGGTTGTGATCATCCGCACAATCCCTTAGTAACGCCAGCGGTCATAACGCTGATATTTCGGCACTTTTGGTGCTTTAATCGCCTTAATAACCCACACCACCGCAATCGCCAGTAGTAACCACGGCAGCAACTTAATCATCAATGCCAGCATACCGCCGAGGAACATAATGGCCGTCGCCACAACCAGCGCGGCGATAATGCCCAGCAACGAAACGCCGGTGACCATCAGCATGACAAAAAAGCCAATCACAAAAAGTAGTTCCAGCATGATGCACTCCCAAATATGAAATCTCTTGCTGGCATTACAAGAATCATGCCAAAAATAATCTATTGATTTAACAGCAAAACGCCCCGCGACGGTGCGCAGGGCGTGGTGAATTTGACTATTTTTTGGTGAAAAGTTAACGCTTATCCGCCACCAGTTTGAGCGCGTGTTCCAGCACATTAATGTCTGCACCCGCTTTATGGGCATTTTCACTTAAATAACGCCGCCACTGCCGCGCGCCAGGAATACCCTGGAACAAGCCCAACATATGCCGGGTAATATGACCGAGATACGTCCCCTGGCTGAGTTCACGCTCAATGTACGGATACATGGCGCGCACTACCGCCACCGGATCGGCATCGATATCCGAGGAACCAAAGATCTCCCGGTCTACCGCCGCCAGAATACCCGGATTCTGATACGCCTCGCGCCCGACCATCACGCCATCCATATGTTGCAGGTGTGCTTTGGCCTCTTCCAGCGACTTGATACCACCGTTAATCGACATTGTCAGATGCGGAAAGTCACGCTTCAGTTGATACACACGCGGATAATCGAGCGGCGGGATCTCACGGTTTTCTTTCGGACTTAACCCCGAAAGCCAGGCTTTACGTGCATGGATGATGAACATCTCACACTCGCCTTTGCCGGAAACGGTGTTGATGAAATCGCAGAGAAATTCATAGCTGTCCTGGTCGTCGATGCCAATACGCGTTTTCACCGTCACCGGAATCGACACCACATCGCGCATCGCTTTCACGCAGTCGGCAACCAGCTGCGCATTACCCATCAGACACGCACCAAACATGCCGTTCTGCACCCGGTCAGACGGGCAGCCGACATTCAGGTTGATCTCATCATATCCACGCGCTTCTGCCAGCTTCGCACACTGTGCCAGCGCCGCCGGATCGCTACCGCCGAGTTGCAACGCTACCGGATGTTCTTCTTCACTGTACGCCAGGTAATCACCTTTACCGTGAATAATCGCCCCTGTGGTCACCATTTCGGTATACAGCAACGTATTGCGGGAAAGCAGACGCAAGAAATAGCGGCAATGTCTGTCCGTCCAGTCGAGCATTGGTGCAACGCTAAACCGACCACTCCAGTGAACGTCAGTTTTTTCAGGCATTGCGCTGGTTTGGTTGATTTTTTGCATTTCAGAATTACCGTGCATTTTCAAATGTAGAGATTATTTTATCGATATATCATGGGGTTATGTTATTCAGCATCACTGTTCAGGAGGCTCAATAACGGGGTACTATACCATAACAACAGGAAGCGCCTGTCTCATTGCAAAAGAAAATTGAGATCCTCTCAAGGCATGAAGCTCTCACGAAGTGATGGAAATAATCTTATTAGCCGTTAGCTTTGTTAAGGCCAATGATAAACAATCCAGGTTCGACGATAAATAAAAATCACACATTAAACTCCGGTGATATCTCTCCCTGCTAATAGCACTGATAGAGAAAAAAAGAACCCAATAAGCATTGGGTTCTTTTATGTAATGCCTTCCATACCATCGAAGAACTTCACATATTATTTCTCCGATTTAACCCCGAATAAATCATAAATTAATTTAGAAGTGTCTGTATATATTTTAATCTTTTCCTTTGAGTTTGGGTCAAACGACTTAGCAAAGTCAATTAATTTCGGTGCAGCATCTCGCATTTTGCTTAAAATATCAGGGGCGAGCTTTCCTTCATTCACCAGATGTGACATCTTATCCAGATAGCCATCAAAATTCATTTCTCCCCCATCTGCCAGACGCTTCATCTCTCCCAGGTACTTCTTCATATCACGTTGAGATAACTCTTCAAACTGAGCTGTCAGATAGTTCTCATTATCATCATTAATATTCACTTTTTCTGCTCCTGCTAAATCTGTGTAGGCACTAGAGTATGAAAGTGAAATCAACAGCGAAGCGAATAATTTTAAGCTGTTGTCATCATATTCCTGACATGCATTAACAAACGTTAAAAAACCAGAACCTATTGCTTGCAAATGTATATTCGCTAAAGGTTCATTATCTTTAGATTCCTCATAAAAAAGCTGAACCGTGGAGGGAAGGCCATTCTTGGTTTCTACATCAAAAGTATATCGTTCTATGGGCGTTGCATCTTTATTATCCTCAGGATTACATATACTATTAATCGCAAAATGAAAAATAGCCCGATCAACAACTGATGCAATAAATTCACGATCGTTTAATTCCTCATCAGTGCAATCTCCAATATACTTATTAACCCACTCTTTGAGATTAGTTATTTGCTCAATTAAAAACACATTTTTTTACGTGCATGCCATAAATTATGAGTGATTCTTTGAATAAACAAATCTATTTTTGCAATAATTATATCCCGATGACGCAGCGCTGAATAATCAATAGACTTACCATATATATTATTTAATTTATCTTTGATTGTACCTCTATTATCTAATTTATCGTTGGTTGCATCTATATTATCTAATTTATCTTTGGTTGCATCTTTATTATCGAATTGATTTGAATTGAGTGTTTTATTAAAGTATCCAGTTGCACCGGGTATTATCTTCAACATGATTCATCTACCTTTTTTGTCGTACCGTGTCCTCCTTATAAGTGTTTTGCCATCTGGTAACTATCAAAAATCGCTCATAATTTTCTGAACTACAGGTATGCGAACAACCCCAGTTAAATAAATAGCGAGTTAACTTGAAGCAATTTATTTAAAAATGAATTATTAATTATTATCGTGTTGATAATGGTACGACCAGGCAACACAACACCTTACGTACAAAACAGAAAAGCAACATTACGGCAACAATAAGGGTTCTCGGTGTTTTTCCTGGAACATGGTAAAGTAAGGACATTCTTAACCCCCACTTTGAGGTGCCCGATGGAAAAGACCACAACGCAGGAGTTATTAGCGCAGGCTGAAAAAATCTGCGCGCAGCGTAATGTGCGCCTGACCCCACAGCGCCTGGAAGTGTTGCGCCTGATGAGTCTGCAGGATGGCGCTATCAGCGCTTATGATCTGCTTGATTTGCTGCGCGAAGCTGAACCGCAAGCCAAGCCGCCAACGGTTTATCGCGCGCTGGATTTTCTGCTTGAGCAAGGTTTTGTGCATAAGGTGGAATCCACCAACAGTTATGTGCTCTGCCATCTGTTCGACCAGCCCACCCATACGTCAGCTATGTTTATTTGCGATCGCTGCGGCGCGGTGAAAGAAGAATGTGCAGAAGGCGTGGAAGACATCATGCATACGCTGGCGGCAAAAATGGGGTTTGCCCTGCGGCATAATGTGATTGAAGCACATGGGCTCTGTGCGGCATGCGTGGAAGTGGAAGCGTGTCGTCATCCTGAACAGTGCCAGCATGATCACTCTGTGCAGGTGAAAAAGAAACCGCGTTAAGAGGGCGTACATCCTTGTACACGTCGGGCAGGAGGGATTAATTACCAGCGATATTCATTGCGGGTTTCCCAATCCACGACCTCTTTTTCTGCCTGATCTTTCTGATAACCATAACGTTCCTGGATTTTACCGACCAGTTGATCACGTTTACCTTCAATGATCGTCATATCATCATCGGTCAGTTTGCCCCATTGCTCTTTCACTTTACCTTTAAACTGTTTCCAGTTACCGCCGGCTTCATCTTTATTCATAATCAAGACCTCATCGTTAGGTTGTGAATGAGAGTACGTTCACTTTTCTTCTGAACGTGAGATTAAGTGTAGTCAGCAATTTGGCTTAGGATAATTTATTCAGAATTTTTAACCGTCACGTTGCGGCAAACCAGGTACCGTTACGCCAGTGACGCCGCCAGATAGCCGCCAGAGAAAGCCCGCGCAACGCCAGAAAGACGGTTAATGCCAGCCACAAACCATGATTACCCAGCCACGGCAGCGTAAGGAGCGTCAGCGCAAAACCTGCGGCGGCCACCGCCATACTGTTACGCATTTCGGCGGCACGCGTTGCGCCTATAAACATGCCGTCCAGCAGATAACACCAGACGCCAACCAACGGCAAAATCACCTGCCAGATAAGATAGCGGTCAGCCAGCTGCTGAATCTGGGTTAACGACGTCAGCAACGCAATGATGTGTTCCCCTGCCAGCAAATAAACCACCGAAAACAGTAACGCTACAATCCCCGACTGGCGGCACGCTGCCCGCCATACATCCAGCAACTGGCTACCGTCGCGCGCACCGTATGCCTGACCGGAGTGCGCTTCAACCGCGTAGGCAAAACCATCAAGCGCATAGGCGGTAAAGGTGAGTAGCGTCATCAGAACCGCGTTAACAGCGATAATGTCACTCCCCAGTCGCGCACCAAGTACGGTGATCGCGCCGAAACAGAGTTGCAACAACAGCGAACGCAGCATGATATCGCGGTTAAGCGCCAGCAAGCGACGGAAGTTTCCTCGCCAGGCAGTTTTCAGCATTTCGCCGGAAATTCCGCGTAGTTTGAGGATTTTACGCACCATTAGCAGACCAATCAGCAATGTTGCATATTCCGCAATAACCGTCGCCAGCGCCGCGCCCTGCACGTTCATATGCAGCCCCATCACTAGCCAGACATCCAGCACAATGTTGAGGATATTGCCGACCACTAACAAAATTACTGGCGCACGGGCATATTGCACGCCGAGTAACCAACCGAGTAATACCAGATTCGCCAGCGACGCCGGTGCGCTTAACCAGCGGATTTCAAGAAAGCGCCGCGCCTGTTCCAGGACTGCTTCACTACCGCCAACAATATGCAGAGCCAGATCGATAATCGGTGTACGCAGCAGCGCAATTAACGCCCCAGCCCCCAACGCCAACAGCAACGGTTGCACCAGCGCACGGGCTAATGCCTGAGGATTTTTGGCACCATAAGCCTGCGCAGTCAGCCCGGTGGTGCTCATGCGTAAAAACAGCAACAGCATAAAGAGAAAGCTGGTCGCCGTTGCACCAACCGCCACGCCGCCCAAATAAACCGGGCTATCAAGATGACCAATTACCGCCGTATCGACCAGTCCCAGCAACGGAACGGTGATATTGGAGAAAATCATGGGTAAGGCGAGATGCCAGAGTGCTTTATCAGATGAAGTGAGGAATGCCATGCAGACAAGCCTGATGAAGAGAGATGAAAAACAAACCGCGACGCCTGGCGGCATCGCGGTCTCAGAGATATGTTACAGCCAGTCGCCGTTGCGAATAACCCCAACCGCCAGCCCTTCAATGGTGAAGCTCTGCTGACGAAGGTCAACGACAATTGGTTTAAACTCGCTATTTTCTGGCAACAGTTCGACTTTATTGCCCTGTTTTTTCAGGCGCTTAACGGTAACTTCGTCATCAATACGTGCGACAACGACCTGACCGTTACGTACATCCTGAGTTTTATGCACTGCCAGCAAGTCACCATCCATAATGCCGATATCTTTCATCGACATCCCGCTGACGCGCAGCAGGAAATCAGCATTCGGCTTGAACAAGGAAGGATCGACCTGATAATGACCTTCAATATGCTGTTGCGCCAGAAGCGGTTCACCGGCAGCCACACGACCTACCAGCGGCAACCCTTCTTCCTCTTCCTGCAACAGACGAATCCCGCGTGATGCGCCGGAAACAATTTCAATAACGCCTTTGCGTGCCAGCGCCTTCAGATGTTCTTCAGCCGCGTTTGGGGAACGGAACCCCAAACGCTGCGCGATTTCCGCACGCGTCGGCGGCATACCTGTCTGGCTGATGTGATCACGGATGAGATCAAACACCTCTTGTTGCCTGGCCGTTAACGCTTTCATTCCGCCCCCTGGGTGTATATACAGTTATGCTGTGAGTATATACAGCAAAAGGCGATTTTGGAACCATAAACTGCACAATAAACCAGAGATTTATCGAAATCTGGAAGGGTTATCCAAAATGCGACCATAACAGGATGCACCAGGTTATCACGGCGACGATAATCGCAATCAGCACCGCGGCGGATCCCATATCTTTAGCGCGTCCGGAAAGCTCATGGTATTCAGAGCCAATTCGGTCAACCACTGCTTCGATGGCGCTATTGAGGATTTCCACAATCATCACCAGCATCACGGAGCTGATAAGCAGCACGCGGGTAATTGCGTCCACATCCAGCCAGCAGGCGATGACCACCGCCAACAATACCGCTACGCCTTCCTGACGGAATGCCGCTTCGTTGATCCATGCAGCGCGTAAACCTTTCCAGGAATAGCCAGCAGCTTTGATAATTCGGGTGAATCCAGTGGTATTATTGGCCATTGAAAGAACCTTTTTACATTATGAGCGTCAATATCAGTGTACCGTTAAATCCGATGATTCGGGTTTGCGTAACGCCGCGCGAAACATGAGCGGATACCACAGAATTTCCCATGACTTTCTGCTATCCTTGCCGCGCATTTGCATTATTAACCAGAGGCTTTACATCGTTTATGTCCGGCTGGCCACGAATTTACTACAAATTACTGAATTTACCATTAAGCATCCTGGTAAAAAGCAAGTCTATTCCGGCAGATCCTGCCCCGGAACTGGGGCTGGATACCTCTCGTCCAATTATGTACGTTTTACCGTACAACTCGAAAGCAGATTTGCTGACGTTACGCGCCCAGTGTCTGGCTCATGACTTGCCTGACCCGTTAGAGCCGCTGGAAATCGACGGCACGCTACTGCCGCGCTATGTGTTCATTCACGGCGGGCCGCGTGTATTCACCTATTACACGCCGAAAGAAGAGTCTATTAAGCTGTTCCACGACTATCTCGATTTGCACCGTAGCAACCCAAATCTGGATGTGCAGATGGTGCCAGTATCGGTGATGTTTGGTCGCGCGCCGGGGCGTGAAAAAGGCGAAGTAAACCCGCCGCTGCGTATGCTTAACGGCGTACAGAAATTTTTCGCCGTACTGTGGCTCGGTCGCGACAGTTTTGTGCGTTTCTCGCCGTCAGTTTCGCTGCGCCGTATGGCGGATGAACACGGCACGGATAAAACTATCGCACAGAAACTGGCGCGCGTGGCGCGTATGCACTTTGCCCGTCAACGTCTGGCTGCTGTGGGCCCACGTCTGCCTGCTCGTCAGGATCTGTTTAATAAGCTGCTCGCCTCCCGCGCCATTGCCAAAGCGGTAGAAGATGAAGCGCGCAGCAAAAAAATCTCCCATGAAAAAGCGCAGCAGAACGCGATTGCGCTGATGGAAGAGATTGCGGCGAATTTCTCTTACGAGATGATTCGCCTGACTGACCGTATTCTGGGCTTCACCTGGAACCGCCTTTACCAGGGCATCAACGTCCATAACGCCGAGCGCGTTCGCCAGCTGGCCCACGACGGTCATGAGCTGGTATATGTGCCTTGCCACCGCAGCCACATGGACTACCTGCTGCTTTCTTACGTGCTGTATCACCAGGGGCTGGTGCCGCCGCATATCGCCGCTGGGATCAACCTGAACTTCTGGCCGGCCGGGCCGATTTTCCGCCGTCTGGGGGCGTTCTTTATTCGCCGTACTTTTAAAGGCAATAAACTTTATTCCACCGTTTTCCGTGAGTATCTCGGCGAACTGTTCAGCCGTGGTTATTCCGTCGAGTACTTCGTGGAAGGCGGTCGTTCCCGCACGGGGCGTTTGCTGGATCCGAAAACCGGTACGCTGTCGATGACCATTCAGGCGATGCTGCGTGGCGGCACGCGTCCGATTACGCTGATTCCGATCTACATCGGTTATGAGCACGTCATGGAAGTGGGTACTTACGCCAAAGAACTGCGCGGCGCGACGAAAGAGAAAGAGAGCCTGCCGCAGATGCTGCGCGGTTTAAGCAAGCTGCGTAATCTCGGTCAGGGTTACGTCAACTTCGGTGAACCAATGCCGTTGATGACCTACCTTAACCAGCACGTACCAGACTGGCGTGAATCTATCGATCCCATCGAAGCGGTGCGTCCGGCATGGTTAACGCCGACGGTCAATAATATTGCTGCCGATCTGATGGTACGCATTAACAACGCAGGCGCGGCAAACGCCATGAACCTGTGCTGTACTGCGCTTCTGGCGTCACGTCAGCGCTCACTCACCCGCGAGCAGTTAACCGAGCAACTCAACTGCTACCTGGATCTGATGCGCAACGTACCTTACTCCACGGACTCTACCGTTCCTTCAGCCAGCGCCAGCGAGCTTATCGATCACGCGCTGCAAATGAACAAGTTTGAAGTCGAGAAAGACACAATCGGCGACATCATCATTCTGCCGCGCGAGCAAGCGGTGCTGATGACCTACTATCGCAACAACATTGCGCATATGTTGGTGCTGCCTTCGCTGATGGCGGCAATCGTCACCCAGCATCGCCACATCTCCCGCGACGTATTGATGGAGCACGTCAATGTGCTTTACCCAATGCTGAAAGCGGAGCTGTTCCTGCGCTGGGATCGCGACGAGTTGCCGGACGTTATTGATGCGCTGGCAAATGAGATGCAACGTCAGGGGCTGATTACCCTGCAAGATGATGAGTTGCATATCAACCCGGCGCATTCTCGCACGCTACAGCTGCTGGCCGCAGGCGCGCGCGAAACGCTGCAACGTTATGCCATCACCTTCTGGTTGTTGAGTGCCAACCCGTCGATCAACCGCGGTACGCTGGAGAAAGAGAGCCGCACCGTCGCGCAACGTCTCTCCGTGCTGCACGGCATCAACGCGCCGGAGTTCTTCGACAAGGCGGTGTTCAGTTCTCTGGTGCTGACACTGCGTGATGAAGGGTATATCAGCGATAGCGGCGATGCCGAACCGGCAGAAACGATGAAGGTTTATCAGTTGCTGGCGGAGTTGATTACATCAGACGTGCGTTTGACGATTGAGAGTGCGACGCAGGGCGAAGGGTAATCAGAGAGAATTGCCGGATGCGGCGAAAACGCCTTATCCGGCCTTCCATAATCTGCAAATTCAATAAATTGCGATGTGTTGTGTAGGCCTGAGAAGCGCCGCGCATCAGGCAACCCAGAAGAAAGCCGGATGATCATCCGGCTTTTTTACATCATCAGAAATGCCAGTAACTCATTGCCAGCCCTAAAAATAGTACCAGACCAACATAGTTATTATTCATAAATGCTTTAAAGCAGGCTTCACGCTCGCGGTTGGCAATCAGTTTTTGTTGATAAACAAACAGCGCGCCAGCCACCAGAATTGACCAGTAATATCCCCAGCCTAAGCCATTTAACTCACCGATGATCGCCATCAGTGCCAGTACGCCAATCTGCAAAATACCAATAATCAATTTATCGTATTGGCCGAACAGGATTGCCGTGGATTTAATGCCAATCTTCACATCATCATCGCGGTCAACCATCGCATACTGCGTGTCGTAAGCCACCGCCCAGAGAATATTGGCGAGGAACATTAACCAGCAACTCAATGGCACCGACTCACTCACAGCGGCAAAAGCCATTGGAATCGACCAGCCAAACGCCGCGCCCAGCACCACTTGCGGTAGATGGGTATACCGCTTCATAAACGGGTACACCCACGCCAGCGCTAGCGCGGCAATCGACAACAGAATGGTCATCGTATTCAGCGTCAGCACCAGTAAAAACGAAATCAGTACCAGCACGACAAACAGCGCGCGCGCCTCTTTCTCTGTTACCGCGCCGCTGGGAAGTGGTCGGTTCGCCGTGCGCTTAACATGACCATCAAACTTGCGGTCAGCATAATCATTCACCACACATCCGGCAGCGCGCATCAGCCAGACACCCGCGACAAACACCGCCAGGATCCAGAGCTGGGGAACGCCCGGTGTCGCCACCCACAACGCCCATAATGTTGGCCAGAGCAGCAGTAACGCGCCAATTGGCTTATCCGTACGCATTAAGCGATGAAACGCCAGCAGCTTATTCTGCGTCAGACTCCACTCCATATTTTTTTCCTCTTAGTACAACGGTGACGCCGGTAAAAACAGTTCTGTTAGCAACAGCGGTTTACCGCTTAATCGCAGGCGGGAACGTCGCCCCCACAGCCCGGCATCACGGCCTATCTCAATAAAGTCCCGGGTTAATGTCGATGATGTGAACAGATAGCGTCCTAACGGCGTTTTACCCAATTTTTGTAACGCCAGCTCCGGCCCGCTTAACGTTGACACAGGAACGACGGTACGACCGGCAAGCCACGGTTCACCATCGGCACATAACAAAATTTCACGTAACCAGTAACGAGACTCTTTCGGCAGCAGCGGCAGTTCTTCGGGGATTTCATTCTGCTCGACAAACCCTTCGCGGATCATCGTCACGCTTACCGTTTTTCCCTGCTGTTCAAAACGTTTTGTCATGGAATCCTCCAGCAACAGCCAGTCGAGCAGTTGCGGATCCAGGGCAGGGATCTCTTTAAAATAGCGCAGCGCACGCAGTTGCGTTAACGCGGGGTGTGACATGCCGAACTCTCCGTTACATAACGTAAAGGCATTGTATCGCAGAAAAGTGTTTACGGGAGATGTAAAGCAAATTAAGTGATCTAATACGCAACAAAAACGCAACAATCGCATGAAGTGGTAAAACGATGTTGAACCTTACGCTTTACCGATGCCCGTGCTGGCGAGGGCAACCGTAGGGGCATCACCGTCCAGGATGCCAGGAACGGTGATGTTTTCCTTTACTTAAACACCCTTATTCATTATACGATGAGCTCGCCAACTCGCAGTAAAAATTGGGAAAAGCGCATATTTACCATGAGATTTGGAGCTAAAAAGTGTTTCCTGAGTAAGATTAACAGGCAACATCTCATGTCTGGATTTGTAGATATACGTGGAATTCCAATTGGTATCTTTTGTAGGATTCAACATATCATGTAAGCGCTGGGAGCTTACCACCATAACTGGCCCATCATCGACTGAGGAGAACAGGATAAAGATATTATCGTTTCGTGTTAATTCATTCGTGTTAAAGGTTCTTAAATTATCTTCAGTTTCTATAAATATAGGTGAAACATCATCACTACGAATCCACTCTTTATAAAGATGCCAAACATTTGCTTTGATCATATCATCCGTTGATCGTAAGGCCTGATCGATAAGTTGGATAAAAAAATTGTTATTTTTATCAATTAGCCATTTATTCGTATTAAATCTGTTAATAAAATCGATCATCTGTTGGGTATCGAAATTCACCTCACTGAATCGATGTTGACGCATAAAATCATCGAACTTGTTATCTTCATCAGAATGGATATAACTGCGTATAATGGGATCTTTTATATAAGGACAATGGCTAAATATTTTCTTCATATTCTCAATAAAGTTTTTATTAACAATATTAGGTGATGCTGCCAACTTACTGATTTAGTGTATGATGGTGTTTTTGAGGTGCTCCAGTGGCTTCTGTTTCTATCA